>NZ_JASCOS010000119.1:0-10947 GCF_029959705.1 Stenotrophomonas sp. PS02297
CGACGGCAAGCACAAGGTCAGCCTGGACAAGGTCATCAAGACCATGCGCGACACCGGCCGCGACATGCAGGACAAGTACAAGGAAACCAGCCGCGGTGGGCTGGCCGTCAACGTCATCGAATGCTGAATGCGGCAAAGAGGATTCAAGTCGGCACGTACGGGGCCGCTATGGTTTTCGATGTAACCTGACGTCAGTACGGGATTCAGGGGGAATCTCGATCGACAATCCATCCACCATCCGCCATCCGCGCCGGTCGCTGGCAGCCGGCGCCGGACTGTTGGCTCGCCTGTGGCTGCTGGTCCTGCTGGCGGTTTCCCTGCCGGCTGCCGCACTGGAAGCCGGCAAACCTTTCCGCGACTACGTCACCGACACCTGGGGCGTGGACCAGGGGCTGCCGCAGATCAGCGTGCTGGCCATCGCCCAGGATCCTGCCGGCTACCTGTGGTTCGGCACCCAGACCGGGCTCGCGCGGTTCGACGGGGTGCGCTTCGTCCGCTACACCCAGCACGATGCCCCCGAACTGGGCAACAACATCCTGGCCCTGCTCGCCGACGACAACGCCCGGCTGTGGATCGGCACCTCGCAGGGGCTGCTGGTGCTGGAGGACGAACGCTTCCGCGCCATCGCCCCCACCGTCGCCGACCGCCCTGCGCCGGCCAGCGCCCTGCTGAAGGTCGACGATCGCATCCTGGTCGGTTGCGCGGAAGGCATCTGCGCGCCGCAGGAGGGACGGCTGCGGCGGGTGCATGTCCTGCCGGAACCGGCCCTGAGCCTGCTGGCGCGCGACGACGGGCTGTGGGCCGGCGGCGAAGGACGGGTATTCCACATCGTCGGCGGCAAGGTGCGCGCCCTGCCCCTGCCGGCCGCAGCCAACGGCGCATCGGTCACCGCGCTGGCGCAGGCCGATGGCGATCTCTGGGCCGGTACCCGCCACGGCCTTTTCCGCCTGCGCAACGGCAGCTGGCAAGCGGCGGATGGCCACCTGGGCGACGCCCTGACCGTGGAGGCGATGCAGGCCGACCGCGACGGCAACCTGTGGGTCGCCACGCCGCAATACCTGGAACGGCTGCGCGCCGGCCGGCCGCCCGAACGCATCCGCAACGCGCCCGGCGCCATCGCCGTCCGCTCGATCTTCGAAGACCGCGACGGCAACCTGTGGCTGGGCAGCATGGTCGAGGGCGTGACCCGTGCCTGGAACGGCTGGGCCCGGCGCCTGAGCCAGGCCGATGGACTGGAAGACCCGCTGCTCTGGTCGATCGCCGCGGCACCCGACGGCGGCATCTGGGTCGGCAGCAGCGATGGCGTCGCCGTCTGGCGCGATGGCCGTTTCCGCAGCCGCGTGACCGGCAACCGGCTGCCGCACCCGGAGGCCTACAGCCTGCTGCCCGAACGCGACCAGACCTGGATCGGCACCCGCGCCGGCGTCGCCGTGCTGCGCGGCGACCGGCTCGAGGAACCGCCCGAACTGGCCCCGCTGCGCGACGCGCAGATCAACGGCATCCTCCGCGACCATGCCGACAGGCTGTGGTTCGCCACCACCCGCGGGCTGTTCCTGCTGGAGGACGGCAAGCGCCTGTCGCGCTATGGCGAACGCGACGGACTGGCCGATCCGCGCATCCGCCTGGTCCACGAAACCCGCGACGGCCGCATCCTGCTGGGCACCTACCAGGGCCTGTACGAATGGCGCGATGGCCGCATCCTGCCGACTGGCCGGCTGGGTGGACTGCCCGACGACACGCCGGTCACCGCCTTCCTCGAACTGGAGGACGGGCGCTGGGTCCTGGGCACCAGCAACGGCGAGAGCCTGCGCCTCTACGATGGCCGTCGCTGGCACTGGCTGGACCGCGAACGCGAACTGCCGGCCAATGTCGCCTTCCATCTGGCCGAGAACGGCAACGACCTGTGGGTCGCCGGCATGCGCGGCGTCTATCGCCTGCCGCTGGCGTCGCTGGACCGGGCGCTGGCCGACCCGCAGCAGCCGCTGGCCGCGCAGATCGTCATCAACTCCGGTGCCGACCGCGCCGGCGGGCAGCAGGACAAGTGCTGCAACGGCGCCGGCAACAGCCGCGGGGTGCTGCGCGATGGCCAGCTGTGGCTGCCCACCCGCGATGGCGCGCTGCTGGTGGACGTGGGCACGGCCGCGGACAGTACGCCGCGCAGGATCAGGATCGACGACGTACAGGTCCAGGGCCGCCGCCTGGCGGCCGGCCAGGGCACGCTCAAGCTGCCGCTCGACGCCCGCGACCTGCGCTTCGAATTCAGCCTGCCCGACTTCCAGCCGATGCATACCCCGCAGCTGCGCTATCGCCTGGCCGGCTACGAGAAGGACTGGCACGAGCTGGACAACCCGGCGATGCGCAATGCCAGCTACGCCAGCCTGCCGCCCGGCTACTACACCTTCGAAGTCGCCGATTTCAGCCACCCCGAGCCATTGCGCAACGCCGCCCATGTCGCCGTGGAGATCCCGCGGCGCCTGCATGAGACCCTCGCCTTCCGCCTGCTGGCCGTGCTCGGGCTGGCCGGACTGATCTGGCTGGGTTACCTCGGGCTGCAGCACCGCTACGCCCGCCAGCGCGCGCAGCTGGAACGGCTGGTCCAGGAGCGCACCCGCGACCTGCAGGCCGCCAACGCTCAGCTGAAGGCGATCAGCTTCACCGACCCGCTCACCGGCCTGCACAACCGGCGCTACCTGTCCCAGCAGATTCCCACCGACCTGTCGTTCTACGAGCGCGACGACGGTTACCGGGACGGCAGCGAGGCGGTGGTGTTCGCCCTGCTCGACGTGGACCATTTCAAATCGGTCAACGACACCCACGGCCACGCCGCCGGCGACCGGGTGCTGGAGCAGATCGGCCAGCTGCTCGGCGAACTCAAGCGCAGTGGCGACTACGTGGCGCGCTGGGGCGGCGAGGAATTCCTGCTGGTGTTCCGCCCGCTGCCGCGCGGCAGCCTGGCGCGGCTGGGCCAGCGCCTGTGCACCCGCATCGCCGAACACAGTTTCGACCTGGGCAACGGCCAGCGGCATCGCCTCACCGCTTCGGTCGGCCTGATCGAATGCCCGCTGTTCCCCAGCCATCCGCGCCTGCTCGGCTGGGAGCAACTGGTCACCCTCGCCGACCGTGCGCTGTACCGGGCCAAGACCTCCGGGCGCAACGGCTGGATCGCCTACCAGCCGGTACCGGGCGCGCAGTTGCCCGACGATCTGTCCGCGCTTGCCGGCGACCCTTGGTGGCTGGTGGAAAACGGCCTGTTGGAGATGTACGGCATCGAAGGCGAAATCCGCTGCGAAGCCACTTCGTAGCCCTTCGCCCGCAGGGACGGGCGACGCGCACGGACGGGCTCCCGCCGCTTTCCGTTGCGCACACCGCAGCGTATTGCACTGGCTCCCGGCGACGCACCAGAATTCCGCATCGCCATCGAGCTTAGGGGTCAGGGATGCAGAATGGGCAGCAACCCGACGTACCGGCGCCGCCGCGCCGTCCGCGCACGGCCACGCCGGCCCCGCGCGGCGGTGGCGGCCTGACGCTGCCCCGGCTCGTCTCAGCGGTGATCGTGCTGCTGGTGCTCGCCTGGTTCATCGGCAGGAAGCCGGCGGCGGTGGAGACAGCCGTCGCCACGCTGGAAGCCGCAGCGCCCGTCGCGCGACCGCAGGCACACCTCGTCCATGGCGAGAAATCGACCACGCTGGCCGACATCGGCGAAGCCCGCATGATCCTGCAGGAACAAGGCAATGCGCTGCGCGTGGAAGGCGGCGTGGGCCGGAACTTCGCCAACGACCTGAAGGCGATGCTGGATGCGACGCCCTCGGTACGCCGCATCGACATCACCAGCGGTGGCGGCTATGCCGTCTCCGGACTGGAAGCGGCGCGCATCGTCCGCCGCAACAACCTCACCGTGCGCGTGCGCGGCTATTGCGCCAGCATCTGCGTCGCGCTCTGGGCCGCCGCCGCGCAACGCCAGATGGAGGCCGACGCCGTGATCGGCCTGCACCAGCGCAACGCGCAGTGCGATGCCCTGCCGTCGCCGGCGCGGGAGGAATGCCGCTACCAGGACCAGTTCGCCACCGAACACGACTCCAGCTACAGCGCATGGCTGCAGGCAGCCGGCTTCAACAAGCGCCTGCTCGACCTGCAGGCCCGTACCGCCGCAGAGGACATCGCCGTACTCACCGCACCGCAGCTGTGGGACAACGGCGTCGACTTCAACGCGGTCGACCGCGAGGGAGCGCGCATGGGCCGTGCCGAGGTCGAACGCTTTCTAAGCGAGAAGTCCGCGCGGCATTGAGCCTGCTGCCAGCCCCCGTCATCGCAGCCCCATGAGCGGCACCCGACCGCGGGTCGGGCGGGGACCTGCATGCGGGCCGGCACCCTCGTGGTTCAGCAGGGCCCAGCCCGCTGCACCGGAACATCGCCGGGCAGTCCACCTGCGGGGCAGGCCCCGCATCCACGAAGGACGTCGCGGCAGCACCTGCCCGCCTGTCGGCAGTCAAAGCGAGCGCGACCGACCTTCGTCCTCAACGATTGGCGATGCCCAGCACGTCGTCCAGCAGCGCGGCCGCGGTGACTTCGGCACCCGCTCCCGGACCCTGGATCAGCAAGGGTTGTTCGCGGTAACGGTCGCTGTGGATCGCCACGCGGTTGTCGGTGCCGCGGCCACCGGCCAGCGGGTGGTCCGCCGGCAGCGCGCGCAGGCCGACGCTGGCGCCGTGCCCATCCAGGCGGGCGACGAAACACAGCGACAGGTCTTGTTCGCGTGCGCTGAGCAGATGACCGGCGAGCGGCGCGTCCAGTTGCGCCAGGGCGGCATCGACCTGCGCGGCCGGCAACGCGGCCAGCGCCGGCGGCACCAGCGATTCGACCGCCACCTGCTCCGCTTCCAGCGCCACGCCGGCGGCGCGCGCCAGGATCAGCAGCTTGCGGCGCACGTCCTCGCCGGACAGGTCGATGCGCGGATCCGGCTCGGTGTAACCGGCCGCAGCCGCCTCGCGCACGCAGGCCGAGAACGGCTGGCTGCCGTCGAAGCGATGGAACAGCCACGCCAGCGAACCGGACAGCACGCCTTCGATGGCATGGATGCGGTCGCCGCCGGCCACCAGTGCGCGGATGCTGGACAGCAGCGGCAGGCCCGCGCCGACCGTGGCCGCATCGCCGTAGCGCGCATTGCCAGCGGCCACGATCCCGCCGATCTGGCGCGCGCGCGCCAGCGTGGTGCCGTTGCCCAGCTTGTTGGCGGTGACCACGTGGATGCCCCGCGCCAGCCAGTGCGCGTGTTCGGCGGCGACGTCCTCGCTGGCGGTGGCGTCGACCACGATGTCGCCCGCCTGCAGGCGTCCGACTTCCTCATGGTGCGCCGGCGCCTCGCCCTGCCGGTCCGCGTCGCGGGCGCGCGACAGCATGGCCTCGGGAGCATCGCCGCAGGCCAGCGCGATGCGCGAGTTCGCCACCACGTGCAGCGACGGCAGCATGAGCTGCCGCTGCCGCAGGGCCTGGTAACGAGCGACGAAAGCCGAACCGACGGTGCCGGTGCCCAGCAGCACCAGCCGCGCCTGCGCTGCCGCCTGCGGACGCAGCTGCGCGCTCATGCATCCACCGTTTTTCGCTGGGCATCGAGGCGGCCGTCGGCCAGCACGCGCGCGGCGCGCAGCAGCCCGGCCTGAAGGTCGGCCACCAGGTCCTCGCTGGCCTCGATACCGACAGACAGCCGCAGCAGGCCGTCGCTGATGCCGGCCTTGGCACGCGCTTCGGCGGTCATCGCGGCATGGGTCATGGTGGCCGGGTGCGCGACCAGGCTCTCCACGCCGCCCAGCGATTCGGCCAGGGTGAAATAGCGCAGGCCTTCGACGAAGGCGCGCACCGCCGCGTGCGGATCGGCACCTTCGCACTGCGCCAGCTCGAAGGACAACATCGCGCCGAAGCCCTTCTGCTGGCGCGCGGCCACCGCATGGCCCGGATGCGATTCCAGCCCCGGGTAATAGACCCGGGCCACCACGTCGCTGGTGGCGAGCAGGTCGACCAGGGCGCGGGTGTTCTCCTGGTGCACGCGCAGGCGCGCGTCCAGCGTACGCAGGCCGCGCAGGGTCAGGAAGGCGTCGAACGGCGAACCGGTCAGGCCCAGCGCGTTGGCCCACCACGTCAGCTGCTGGTGCACCTCGGCCTCGCGCGCGATCACCGCGCCACCGACCACGTCGCTGTGGCCGTTGACGTACTTGGTGGTCGAGTGCAGCACCACGTCGGCGCCGAAGGCGATCGGATTCTGCAGCGCCGGCGACAGGAAGGTGTTGTCCACCACCACCCTGGCGCCGGCCTTGTGCGCGGCGTCGATCACGAAGCGCAGGTCGGTGATGCGCAGCAGCGGGTTGGAAGGGGTTTCCACCAGCACCAGCGCCGGCGACTGCGCCAGCGCATCGGCCAGCGCGCGCGGGTCGGTCAGGTCGGCGGTGATCAGCTCGAAATGGCCCTTGGTCGCCAGCGCGTTGAACAGGCGCCAGCTGCCGCCGTAGGCGTCGTGCGGCACCACCAGCTTGTCGCCCGGCTGCAGCAGCGCGTTGAGCACCAGGTTGATCGCGCCCATGCCGGTGGAGGTGATGACGCCGCCGGCGCCGCCTTCCAGTTCGGCCAGCGCCTCGCCCAGCAGGTCGCGGGTCGGATTGCCGCTGCGGGTGTAGTCGTACTGGCGCTTGTTGCCGAAGCCGTCGAAGCTGAAATTGGACGACAGCACGATCGGCGGCGTCACCGCGCCAAAGGCGGTATCACGGTCGATGCCGGCACGCACGGCCGCGGTGGCGCGGCAACAGGACACATCGGAAGCGGTGGACAGGCTCATGCGTTTTCTCCGGGAAGGCGAAGGGCGTTGGCGAGGATCGCGTCGATGCGATCGGTTTCTTTCAGGAAAGCGTCGTGGCCATAGGGCGAGCGCAGCACGCGCAGGCTGCCGCGCGTGCCCAGGCCCTCGACCAGCGAGACCAGGTCGGACAGCGGCACCAGGCGGTCGCCCTCGACCGCGACCACCAGCGTCGGCACGCCGACGGCGGCCGGATCGATGCGGTGCAGGTCGATGGATTCGGACAGGCGCAGGTAGGCATCGACGCGGGTGCGCGCCACGTACTGCGCGCCGGCGGCGTCGAGGTAGTCCTCGGCGGCCACGCGCACGCGGCCGTTCACCACTTCCGGCGCGGCGTCGAAGCGCTCGCCGAATTCTTCCGGGGTACGGTAGCTGAGCATGGCGAACTGCCGCGCCAGCGCCAGCCCATGCGTTTCGGCGCATTGCAGCTGGCCCAGCGCGACCGCGCGCCGCTGCAGCGCGCGCCAGGCCGAGGCGTAGGGATGCGGACGATGCGCGCCGCTGACCGCGACCAGCCGGCCGAGCCGCTGCGGGTGGCGGATGGCCAGCTGCTGGCCGACCAGCGCGCCGTAGGAATAGCCGACGTAGCCGTGCAGGCAGTCGATGCCCAGCGCGTCCAGCAGCAGGGCGACGGCATCGGCCTGGTCGGCGGTGTCGATCGGCACGTCCAGGTCGCCATCGGCGCCGATGAAATCGAAACCGAGCAAGCGCCGGCGCGCCGGGTCCAGCGCGCGGCCGCTGCCGACCAGGCCGTCGGCCCAGCCCTTCTCGCCGAACACCGCGTTGGCGGCGATGTGGCGGTGCGCGGAAATGCCGCCGGCCACCAGCACCACCGGCGCATGGGCGCGGCCGACCAGTTCATAGCGCAGGCGCAGGACGCGCTCGCCGGCGTGGCGCATCGCCAGGCGCACCGTCACCTCGCCGCGCACGGCGGACGGCGCGGCGTCGATGGCGGCGGGGGAAACGTCGTTGGCGGCGAGGGCGGTAGCGAAACTCATGGCGGTATTCCGGTGAAGGAGCGGCCATCGAGCTTCGCGGAGCTCATGCGTTCGCCGTGCGATGCACGGATCGAACCATCTTTCGGCGGACACAGGGGTCACCGCAGGATTTGGCACCAAACACAGACGCTTGCGCAGCTGCTGGTTGCCCCGGCTTCAAAGGGCCTGTCCCTCTGCCGGTCTCGATGGTGGGCACACGATGCCAGCCGCCCCGGCCCTTGTCAATCTCTTTATTCGGATAGAGCGATGGAGTTTCCGTTGCAACCATGCCGGCATAATCCGGCCACCTCCTCCGTCGCCACCGCATGCGCCGCCTGCCGTTCCTGCTCCTGTCCGCGACGCTCGCCCTGCCCGCCCACGGCGATGGCCCCGCGCCGCGCTGGCGCCAGGGCTGGGGGCTGGCCGCCTCCACCCCGGCGGCGCAGGAAAACGGCATCGGCCACGACACCGGCTTCGCGCGTCTGGTCCTGCAACACCGGGCCGGCGGCCACGAGGCGCAGGTGCGCAACCTGCTGGCCGGCCCGGTACAGGTCCGCCTGCGCAACGGCGCCGATGGCGCCGACGTGGTCGCGCCGGTGCTGTTGCCGGCCGGCGGTCAGCGCCAGCTGCTGTGGCTGGGCGACGATGGCGGCCCCATCCGCCTGCTGCTCGACGCCTTTCCCGGCGACCCGTCCGCCCGGCCCGACGACCATCTTTACCGGCTGCCGTTCGACGGCGTCCCGGTCCGCGTCAGCCAGGGCATCGGCGGACCGCGCAGCCATGGCGACGCGCAGAACCGCTACGCCATCGACTTTCCCTTGCCCGACGGCACGCCGATCCTCGCCGCCCGCGCCGGCACGGTGATGCAGGTGGTGGCCGATTCGCCCGAGGACGGCTGCCTGGTCCGGGTACTGCATGGCGACGGCAGCATGGCGCTCTACGCACATCTGCAATCGGGCAGCCTGTCGGCCCGGCCCGGACAGGCGATCCTGGCCGGACAGGTGCTGGCCCGATCCGGCAACACCGGCCATAGCACCGGCCCGCACCTCCACTTCGCCGTACAGGCCAACACCGGGCTGGCGCTGGCCTCGATCCCGTTCCGCATGGCCGGGCCGCAGGGAGAGCTGCGCTTCCCGCATGCCTCCGTCCCCTGATCCACCGGCATCTGGCCACGCCGGCACTTGACAAAAGCCAAGTGTATTGTTGTATTGATACACATGGACGCAAGACTGCTGCACATCAATCCCCAGGATGCCGAGCCGATCTATCGCCAGATCGCCGAGCAACTGCGCCGGCTGGTCAGCGCCGGGCAACTGCGTGCCGGCGACCTGCTGCCCTCGGTGCGCGAGGTGGCCAGCGCCCACGCCATCAATCCGATGACCGTGTCCCGCGCTTACAGCCAGCTGGAGGCCGAAGGCGTGCTGGAGCGGTTGCGCGGCAAGGGCATGGCGGTGGCCGCCGGCAGCCTCCGCCGCGACAGCGTGAACTCGCGCATGCAGTTGGCCGAACCGCTGCTCCGGCAGCTCGCCCGTCATTGCCAAGAACTGGAACTTCCCAGCGATCGCGTGCTCGCGCGGTTGCAACATCTGCTCGACAAGGACCCGACATGAACGCACTGGCCGCACCCGCCTCCGCCATCGCCGCCGATCTCGACCTCGACATGCCGCTGGGCGCGGACAACCTGCACCTGTCCTATGGCAGGCATGCGGTGCTGCGCGGCGTCGACCTGCACCTGCCGCGCGGGCAGGTACTGGGCCTGATAGGCCGCAACGGCGCCGGCAAGAGCAGCCTGATCGGCTGCCTGCTCGGCCTGCTGCGTCCGCAGGGCGGGCAGGCGCGGCTGTTCGGCGCGCCGGCATTGGCGCTGGACGACGCCCGCAAGCAGTGCCTGGGCTACGTGCCGCAGCAGCCGCAGTCCTTCGGCTGGATGAAGGTCGGCCAGTTGATGGGCTATCTCGCCCAGCTCTATCCGCAATGGCAGCGCGCTCATGCCGATGCCCTGCTCAAGCGTTGGGACCTGGATCCGGCCCAGGCCATCGGCAAGCTGTCGCCCGGCCAGGCGCAACGGCTGGCGGTGGTGCGTGCGCTGGCGCCGCGCCCCGCGTTGCTGGTGCTGGACGAACCGGCCTCGGCACTGGACCCGGTGGCGCGCCGCGAACTGCTGCGCGACATCGTCGAGCAGGCCATCGACAACGGCACCACCGTGCTGTTCTCCAGCCACATCATCAGCGACCTCGAGCGCGTGGCCTCGCACGTCGCCTTCCTGCACGAAGGCCGCATCCTGCTGAACCAGCCGCTGGACGAACTGAAGAGCCAGACCATGCGATTGTTCGTCCCGGGCTCCGGCGCCGCGCAGTTGCCGGCCAGGCTGCCCGGCGAACTGGCGCGCAAGCCGCTGGCCGACGGCGCGTTGGGCCTGGTCGTCAGCCGGCGCGAAGGCTGGCAGGATCTGCTGCAGATGGAAGGCATCCACGCCGATCCGTTGAACCTGGAAGACCTGTTCATCGAGGTGGCCGAATGACCGCCCTCGCCACACGCCGCCCGTCATCGGCGGCGACCGCCCTGCGCACCGTGTTGGCGGCCGGCACCTGGACCAACGGGCTGCTGGCGTTGGCCTGCGTGTTGGGCGTCGCGCTGCCATGGCTGGGCATCGGCGAGGAAAAAGCCGCCGGCCTCGGCTCGGCGCTGGCCGCCGTCCTGGTGATGTTCTGGGCCATGCTCGGCGGCAGCCGGCTGATCGCGCTCTCGGTGCAGGCCACGCAGCTGCGCCTGCCGCGGGTCGCCGGCCAGAACCTGCGCCACGCGGCAGCCGCCCTGCTGCTGGCGGTTGTCGCACCGGCCATCCTGCTGACCCTGTCCGGCACCCATCCGCTGCCGCTCAACCTGGCGATCCTCGGCGTCGGCCTGCTGGCCGGCCTGTTCTGGGTCAGCATCCCGCCGTGGCTGGTTTTCGCAATGATCGCGCTCGGCTATGTGCCCTATTGGCTGGTGCTCTGGCTCGAGCCCGCGTGGACGTTTGAACCGACGCTTGCGCAAGGCCTGGCGTTGGCCCTGCTCGCCCTGCTCGCCGCCAACGCCTGCTGCTGGTGGCGCATGGCACGGCGGCGTGTGCCCGCCCAGGGCTGGCAC
>NZ_JASCOS010000011.1:0-65330 GCF_029959705.1 Stenotrophomonas sp. PS02297
GTGCCGGCCCTCGTCGTCCGGCACCACGCCACCCCCGATGCGATTCCCCGCATTCCAACGGTGAAACCCATGATGAAAGCAAAAAACCGATCCTGCGCCGGCCTGCTGCACGCGCCGCTGCTCGCCCTGGCGCTGTGCGCCGCCCCCGCCTTCGCCGGCCCCGGCCGCGCGGCCGCGGACATGGTGGTGGTGGTGCCGGAAGGCAGCGCGCACCCGGCCGCACTTTCTTCCCAGGTGGAGGCATGGCGCAAGGCGCTCGGCCGCGACAACGTGGTGTGGGTGGACAGCCTCAAGCGCGACAAGCCCTCCGGCTTCGGCTCGATGGCCACGCTGCATTTCGGCGGCCAGGCGCAGATGACGGCATGGCAGCAGGCCAACGCCACCGCGCTGGCTGCGCCGCTGCAGCTGTCCATCGCCGACGTGATGACCCAGGGCGGCAAGGCGCCGGCGGCCAACGCGAAGCCCATGTACAAGATCAGCTACTACAGCCTCAACTCGCCGCGCGAGGCGATGCAGGCGTGGGTCGATGGCTACCTGACCAAATACCTGGACTCGCAGGTCGACAACGGCATCCTCACCCGCTACGCGATGTACCTGGAGCGCAACGCCGGCGGCCGCGCCCTGCTGGTGCTCGAGTACACCGATGCGAAGACCGAGCAGGAAGCCGAGCCGATCAAGGCCAGGCTCAGCGAGGACATCGCCCGCGCGGACAAGGAATACGCGCGCCAGTCCGCGCTGAAGGAAGAACTGCGTACCACCCAGAGCTGGACGCTGGCCGTGCCGGCGCACTGACCCCCGCTCTCGTCCTTCGGGACGGGAATCCGGCCTTGCCCGCAATGGCGCGGAGCCGGAACCTCTCGTTGCAAATGGAGAAGAAGATGAACCACCAAGTCAAAGCCCGGGCCACCCAGGTATTCGGCATCGCGCTGGCGTGCATGGCGCTGGTCGCCTGCGGCAAGCAGGAAACCGCCGCACCGGCAGCCGCCCAGGCCGCCACTCCGCCAGCCGCGACGGCCGCCGCCGCGGAACCGGCCAACGTCATCGTCTGGGCGCCGCCGGGCAAGGCCGCACCGGCCGGTTTCGCGCAGAAGCTGCGCGCGCTGAAGGACGAAGGCATCGCCTCGGAAGTGCGCGTGGTGAAGGAATACGCGTTCGAGGAAAAGCCCGGCTATGGCTCCGGTTTCGATGAACTGGCGATCGTGAAGTTCCCCAGCGAAGCGGCCTACGAGCAGTGGAAGGCCGGCCCGGCCGCCGACCTCGGCCCCGACGTGCTCAGCAGCCGCGTCGATGTCATGACCGAGCGCGTCAGCAGGAAGAACAATCCGGACCAGTCGGTCTACGTCGTCAGCCAGTACGAAACCTTCGTGTCGCCGCAGGCCTACAAGGAGTACTCGCAGGACTACATCGACCCGAACATGGACAACCAGTACCACTCCGGCATCATGACCCGCTACACGATGTACCTGGAGCGCGAGGCCAGCGGCGACCTGAAGAACCCGCGCGCGTTCCTGGTCACCGAATACGCCAATCAGGCCGAGTTCGACCGCAAGGCATCGGTCAAGGACCCGTACAAGGCGCTGCTGCTGTCCGGCCCGTACCCGGAATGGGCGCGCCTGAACGTCGACAAGAAGACCATGCGCCGCGACTTCAACGAGTCCTACGCCAGGCCGGCACCGTAATCCGGCACATCCTCCCCCTGGGATGCGCTCCGAAGCCCGGCACTGGGACGCCAGTGCCGGGCTTCCTTGTCTGGCCGTTGCCGCGTCCGGGCCGGATGCCGCATCAGGCGCAACCGCCAGGCCATGCGCCGCAGCGCCGCCCGCGACCAGCGTGGACCGCAGGCAGGCCAGCCGCCTTCGTCGAAGGCGCGGAGCCGGAGGCGACCGTTCGATGCGGCGTATCGGGACCATGCGCGGTATCCACGGCAAGGAAGTCCGCCATCCACGACACGCACGCGTTCCGTCGACAGGCTGATACCCACGGCGAAGCCGGGCTTGCCCACGGCAACGGGTAGATCGCTTGCGGGTTCCCATGGCCGATGACAGCGGCTTGTCAGCAACGCGGCGCAATCATCGCCCGACACCCATCGGGGATGGACCATGCACCTGCGCACCCGCTTCGCCCTGCTGCTCGCTGCCGGCGCCGCGTTTCCCGCCACCGCCGGCGACACGCTCTACCAGCTCGAAAACACCACCCGGCTTCCCAGCACGGACACCGACTGGGACTACATCCGGCTGGAACCGCATGGCTCGCGCCTGTTCATGGCGCGCCGCAAGGATGGGCTGACGGTCTTCGACGTCGATACCCGCAAGGTGCTGGCGACGGTGGAGAATTCGGTCGGCGCCAATGGTCCGCTGCTGCTGCCGCAGTTCGACCGCGGCTACGTCGCGATGACCGATGGCTCGCTGCTCAGCTTCGAACTGAAGTCGCTGAAGGTCATCGACAGGATCAGGCTGGCCGACGACGGCGGACTCAATGGGGTCGTGTTCGATCCGGCCACCCGGCGCATCCATGCCGTGGTGGGCGCACGCGCGGCCGAATCGACCTGGTTCACGCTCGACGCCGCCACCGGCAAGCCGCTGGGCAGGACGGCGTTCCCGTTCAAGAAGATGGACGACCCGGCCCCCGACGGAAAGGGCGCGCTCTATGCGCCGGCACGCTACGACAACCTCCTGCTCAAGCTCGACTCGCGCACGCTCGCCGAGCAGGCGCGCTGGCCGATCGACTGCGAGCAGGTGGTGGCGGTCGAGTACCAGGCCAGCCACGACCGCATCCTGATCGGCTGCCGCGGCGACGCGCCGCGCTTCATCGCACTCGATGCGCGCAGCGGCCACCAGCTTGCGAGCATCCCGATCGGCAAGGGCATCGACGGCATGGCCGTGGACGAGAAGCGCGGCCTGATCCTCACCTCCAACGGAGGCGACGCCAGCCTGACCGTGATCCGCCAGGAAGGCCCGGACAGCTATCGGCTGCTCGGCAACGTGCAGACGCGCCCGCAGGCGCGGACGATGCAGATCGACGAACGCGATGGCCGCGTGTACCTGGTGACCGCCGACGCGACCTTCGGCGCCCCCGATGCGGACGGCAAGGCACCCACGCCGTCCTTCCATCCGGACAGCTTCGTGGTGCTGGGCTACAAGCCACAGTGAGAATCCGCGTGCGTGGACGCCGGTCCGCCGCTCCCGGACATGAGTGCAAGGCCATGCTGGCGCAGCAGCAGCGGATACTGGTCAAGCGCGGCCCTCGTCCCGACAAGATCGCGGCTCATGCCAGGATCTGCCCGCAGGCGCCATGAAGCGATCGACAAGGATTGCTTCCCCGGCAGAACGGAAAAGGCCAGCGTACGTCGCTGGCCTTTTTCTTTGAAACCCCTGTTTTCAAGGGATTTCCGCGCGCTTCTTGTGGTGCCGCTTATCCGAATCGAACGGATGACCTACTGTTTACAAGACAGTTGCTCTACCGACTGAGCTAAAGCGGCGATGGTCCTCGCGGCGCATTCGCGATGCGCCCGCGCGGCATTCTAGCGCAGGCGGGCGCACTCCAGCGATTGCCGCTGCGCGGCACCGCTGCGCTTGAGCAGGTCCTCCGCGCTGGCGGTATCGGCATAGGCCGCATCCAGCCACCAGCTGTCGGCAGCCTCCGCACCATTGCCGACGATACGTGCCGTGAAGCCAGCCGCCGCCAGCGCGGCAAGGCGCCGCTCGGCGCCTTCGCGGTTGCGGTACTGGCCCAGCGCTACCGCGTTGGCGTCGTCGCCCTGGGCGATGATGAAGTAGTCGTTGATGCCGGCGTCCACGATGCGCTTGACCGTGGCCTGCGCTTCCTCGCGGCTGGCTGCCGGCGGAATGAGGACGCGATAGCCGGTCGCCGCCCTTGGCGGCACCTCGCGCGGCTGCGAGCGGACCAGGTCCGCTCCCAGCGTGGTCGCGGCCGCCTGTGCCTGTTCCCGGCTCTCGAACGGCCCGAAACTGGAACACCGCTGCGGACGGGGCGGCGTTGCCGCGACGGGCTGCGCCGCTGCGGGAGCCGTCGCGGCCACGGGCTTGCCGGCATCCGCCCGCGCATCGACCTGCACGGCTAGCGGCGTTGCAGCCGTTGCGGGCGGCGATTCCGGCACTGCCGCGGCCGACGTTTCCACCGCCTCGACGGGAACCAGTTCCAGCGTGGCCACACCGGCCTCGAGTGCCTCGGGCGCCATCGCCGGCGCCGCGCGCGGCGTCATCCACCACAACGCGACGCCGAGGTTGAGGATGGCCAGTGCGACGATGAGGAAGCGAATCAGCATGGGGCGATCCTAGCCTCCCGGCGCCCGCTGGTGCACGGCCCAGCGCGCCAGGCCATCCAGCACCAGGGCCGGCCGGTACTGCGCATCCGGCAGCAGCGGCAACAGCGGGGCCGCGCCGCCGCCGTGCATCACCAGCACCGGCGCGGCGCCGAGCAGGTCGGCGCCATGGCGCAGGCTGCGTTCGACCAGCGCCACCGCCGCGCCGTCGCATCCCGACGCCAGCGCGTCGGCGGTGTCGTTGGCGAATTCCGCATAGTCGCCGCCGCGTGCCGGCAGCTGCATGGCACGCGCGTGCAGGGCCTCGCGCATGACCGTGGGCGAGGCGCCGATGCGCCCGCCCAGATGCCGGCCATCCGCGTCCATCAGGTCGATGGTCAGCGCCGTGCCCACCCCGGCCACCAGTACCGGCTGTTGCGCGGCGGCCGCGGCGAGCAGGGCCAGGAAGCGGTCGACACCGAATTTTTCCGGGCGCGCATAGGCGATGGTGACGCCCGCGCATGCCGGCAGGGTCCGCGCCACCTGCACGCGCGCGAAACGGGCATGCAGCAGCTCCATCACCGTCGCGGTCAGGGCCGGCGCGGCGACGCTGGCCACCCAGGCCGTATCGCCGCGCGGCAGGGCATCCAGCGCGGTCGCGGTCATGGCCTCGGCGCCATGCGTCCATGCCTGCACGCTGCCGGCGGTGGCGCCTTCGAGCGGCGCGAACTTGAAACGCGAATTGCCCAGGTCGAACAGCCAGTCGCTCATTGCGCCCTCACGCTGACTTCGCCGGCATGGAAATGGCGTTCGCCGCCATCGATGGAAACACGCAATGCGCCGTCCTCGGCCAGGCCAAGCGCGGAGCCCTCATGCACGGTACCGGCCTCTTCCACGCGCACCGGCCGTCCGGCCAGCACGTCCATCGCCGCGTACCGTGGCAGGAACGGCGCCAGACCCCGCCGTTCGAACTGGTCCAGCGCCGGCAACAGATGCGCCAGCAGCGCCGCGACCACCCGGTTGCGGGATACCGGTGTGCCGGCCAGCGTGTCCAGGTCGATCCAGGGCTGGGTGATATCGTCGGCGATGCTGGCGGGCATGCGCACGTTCAGGCCAAGCCCGATCACCGCACGCGCCGGCCCGGCGAACTCGCCCCCGCCTTCCACCAGCAGGCCGCCCAGCTTGCGGCCGTCGACCAGCACGTCGTTGGGCCATTTCAGCCCCGCATCCGCGAAGCCAAGGGTATGCAGCGCCTCGCCCACCGCCACGCCCGCCGCCAGGCTCAGCCCGCCCATGCGCGACAGGCCGCCGGCAAAGGCCCGGGACACGGACAGATAGATGTTGGCGGCCAGCGGCGAGGCCCACTGCCGGCCGCGGCGACCGCGGCCCCCGGTCTGGCGCTCGGCCAGCAGTACCTCGACGCCGCGCAAAGGCGCGCTGCGCCGCAGCAATTCGCTGTTGGTCGACCCCACCGTCCAGCCGATTTCCAGCACCGCAAGCGAAGCCGCCACATCGGGCGCGAGCTGCCCCAGGATGCGGGTGCGGTCCAGCAGTTCCAGCGGCTGGGCCAGGCGGTAACCGTCGCCGGCACGGCCCTCGATGGCCACGCCTGCCGCCCGCAACCCCTGGATCCGCTTCCAGATGGCAGCCCGGGTCTGGCCTAGTCCACGGGCCAGGGCGTCGCCGGAAAAGGCGCCCTCGCCCAGCTTGGCCAGCAATTCACGGTCGTCCACGACGGATCTTCTGATCGCAACAGATCGGCCGATTATGCGTGAAGGCGCCCGGGCCGCCCATGGGGCTTTCCAATCCGGCCGGAAAAGCAGGCTAGAATCGGGAGCTCAACCGCCCCCGGATGTCGACGATGCGCCGTACCGCCCATTGCCTGATCCTGCTGCTGGCCCCCGTGGCCGGGCATGCCGCGGAGGCTATCGACACCCCGGCCCGCAATGGCTGCACCTATGCGCCGGGCGAAGTGGAACGCGTGGCGGTTCCCGCCGCGTCGGTGAACCTGGCCAACGCCGCTCCCCCGTCCCAGCCCAAGCACGCCATACCGGCGCCGCAGCAGGCCGGCGGCGGCGGCGACGAGGAGATCATCCCGCGGCTGCGCGCACCGAAGTGGCACCGGCTCCTGCCCGGTATGTTCCGCTGATCCAGTCGTTGCTGCGCCGCTGGCGGCGCAAACCCCCTCCCGTGGAAGAAGCGCTCTGGCAGGACACCTGCCAGGCATGCCCGTGGCTGCAAGCCCTGGACGCCGACCGCCAGGAGCGGCTGCGCGGGCTGGCGGCGCATTTCCTGCAACGCAAGACCATCACCCCGGTGGCCGGGCTGGAACTGGATGAAGGCCAGCGCCTGCTGCTGGCCGCGCTGTGCTGCCTGCCGCTGCTGGAATTCGGGCAGGAAGGCCTGCAGGGCTGGTCCGAACTGGTGGTTTATCCGGATGCGTTCCGGGTGCGCCGCAACCACATGGACGCGGCCGGCGTACTGCACGAATGGGACGACGAGCTGATCGGCGAGGCCTGGGACAGCGGTCCGCTGCTGCTGTCGTGGGCCGACGTGCAGGCCGACATCGCCGACCCGTGGTCCGGGTTCTGCGTGGCCGTGCACGAAATGGCGCACAAGATCGATGTACTGGACGGCGCGCTCGACGGCACGCCGCCGCTGCCGCGCGACTGGCAACGGCAATGGGCCCGCGATTTCCAGCGCAGCTACGACGCCTTCTGCGCGCAGGTGGACGCCGGCCGCGACACCGCGATCGATCCCTACGCGGCCGAAGCGCCGGAGGAGTTCTTCGCCGTTACCACCGAATACCACTTCTCCGCCCCGCAGCTGCTGGAACGGGAAATGCCGGAGGTGGCCGGACACCTGCGCCGTTTCTACGGGCCTTCGCCGTTCGCCGCGCTGCCGCCAGAACGCCGGTAGGAGCGGCTTCAGTCGCGAACGGCGGCATTCCCGGCAGAACCCATTGGCGGCTGAAGCCGCTCCTGCGGGCGGCCGGCCGGTCGCCGGATCACAACCCCGGCGGCAAGGTCACTTCAAAACGCGCGCCGCCCAGTTCGGGCGACCGCTTGACCTGCAGTTCGCCGCGATAGTCCTTGATCAGGTCCTGCACGATCGACAGGCCGATGCCATGGCCCTGCACGCGCTCGTCGCCGCGCACGCCGCGCTGCAGGACCTTGGCGATGTTCTCCTCGGCGATGCCGGGGCCGTCGTCGTCCACCGCCAGCACCAGGCCGGCGCGTCGCCCCGGTGCGCAGGGAATCGAGCGCGCGGTCAGCAGCACGCGGCGCCTGGCCCACTTGAAGGCGTTTTCCAGCAGGTTGCCCATCAGCTCCTGCAGGTCGCCCGGCTCGCCGTAGAAGTTGACGCCCGGCTCCAGCTCGAACTCGCACAGCACGCCCTTGCTGGCGTAGATCTTCTCCAGCCCCGGCACGATGTCCTCGGCGGTGGCCTCGATCGGCACCGGCGCGGAGAACAGCTTGTGCCCGGACGAAGCCGCGCGCGCCAGCTGGTAGGACACCAGGTTGTTCATGCGCTGCAGCTGCACGTCCAGTTCCTCGCGCAGCGCGCTGTCGCCGGCGCCGCTGTCCAGCTGCGTGCGCAGCACCGCGATCGGCGTCTTCAGGCTGTGCGCGAGATCGGCCAGGGTATTGCGCTGGCGTTCGAGGTTCTCGCGCTCGCTCTCGATGAAGGCGTTGATGCTGTCGGTCAGCGGTTCCAGCTCGCGCGGGTGCATCTCGCTCATGCGCTCGCGCTCGCCGCGCTGCACGCGGGTCAGTTCGTTGATCACGCGCTTGAGCGGGCGCAGGCTCCACTGCAGCACCAGAGTCTGCAGCAGCAGCAGGATCAGGCCGGTCACGCCCAGCCAGAACCACACCGCGCTGCGGAACACGCGCAGCTGCTTGCCCAGCGCGCGCGAGTCCTCGAGCACGTAGATGGTGTAGGGGAATTCGGTCTCGGGCGTGCCGTCGCCGCCCCATACCAGGCCCATGCCGTAGCGGTAGACCTCGCCGGGCGTCCCGTCGATCTGGGTGATCGGCAGCGGGCCTTCGAAGGTTTCCTCGCGCGGCTCGAGCATGCGCGCGCTGACGTCGGGCAGGATCGGCCCCTCGGCGGACATGGAGTTGCCGGAATGGCCCGGCATCACCACCTGCAGGTACAGGCCGCTGCCGGGCACGTCGAAGCGCGGATCCGGCGGTTGTTCGCGGATGTAGAGCGAGCGGTCGCGGGTGAAGTCGATGCCGGCCGCGTAGGAGGTGGCGTAGTTCTTCAGCCGCTCGGAGAGATTGGCGCGGGCGGTGCCGGCGAAGGCCGCGTCCAGCGCGTAGCCGGCCAGCGCGAGGAAGGCCACCAGGCCCACCGAGGCGGCCAGCAGCTGGCGCGCCTGCAACGAACGCGGCCGCCAGCGCCGGAAAAACCACAGACGGCCGTAGATCATGTCCGTACCGCGCGCGGCGGATCAGCCCTCGTTGCGCGGGATGGCGAAGCGGTAGCCGCGGCCGCGCACGGTTTCGATCGGCTTGAGCTCGCCGTCCGGGTCCAGCTTCTTGCGCAGGCGGCCGATGAACACTTCCAGCACGTTGGAATCGCGGTCGAAGTCCTGCTGGTAGATGTGCTCGGTCAGGTCGGCCTTGGAGACCAGTTCGCCGGCATGCATCATCAGGTACTCGAGCACCTTGTACTCGTAGCTGGTCAGGTCGACATTGCTGCCGGCCACGCTGACCGTCTGCGCGGCCAGGTCCAGCGCGACCGGGCCGCATTCCAGGGTCGGCTTGGACCAGCCGGCGGCGCGGCGCAGCAGCGCGTTGACGCGGGCCAGCAGCTCCTCGACATGGAACGGCTTGACCAGGTAATCGTCGGCGCCCTGCTTCAGGCCCTCGACCTTGTCCTGCCAGCTCGAACGCGCGGTCAGGATCAGCACCGGGAACTTCTTGCCCTCGTCGCGCAGTGCCTTGATCAGCTCCATGCCCGACATCTTGGGCAGGCCCAGATCGATGATGCCGACGTCGAACGGCACCTCGCGGCCCATGTACAGGCCTTCCTCGCCATCCTGCGCAGCGTCGACGGCAAAGCCTTCGCGCTTGAGCCGGGCTGCCAGGGTCTCGCGCAGCGGGGCTTCGTCTTCGACCAGAAGGATACGCATGAACTCTCCCTAGTTGCTTGGCCGGCCATCACCGGCATGTGTGTGCGGATTGCGGGACGACTATCGCTGTTCAGGGGTTATCGCCGCGTGGTGGCTGCTCGACCTGCCGGGGCGCCCGCGGCGCGCGCGGCGGCGGCGGCGCGTCGTCCATGTAACGCACGCGGCCGCGCTCATCCATGTATTTGACGCGGTTGATGTCGCGGCCATCGTAAGGCACCCGCTCGGCGCCCAGGATGCGCCCGCCGGTCTCGCGCTGGACGCGCCGTACCGCATCGGAAAGCGATCCCACGTTGTCCTGCATGCGCGGCCGCGGCACTTCCCGCTCGCCGCGCGCCGGCTCCTGCCGGATGTCCTGCGCCCAGGCTCCCGCCATCGGCGAACCGGCCGCGAAAGCGGCGGCAACGGCGAGGACCAGAATGTGACGCGGAGCCGGAAGCATGGGGTGATCCTATCGAACTGCGACGGTTCGTTCAAAATCCGTGAAAACGGGTCCTCGGCGGGATTCGCGTGACCCTCACGAAATCGAGGCAAATTCTTGATTTTTAGGGGTGAATCCGATCTGAACTCTCCCCGCCCGCGGCCCGCTTCGTTCAGCTACATGAGCAAAATGAATGGGGCCGAGCTCAGGCCGCGTGCGCCGCCTGCTCCCGGGTGACCTGCACGGCCTGCTCGACCAGCGACCAGTCCGCGCCGGGACGATGGGCGCCTTCGCTCAGCACCTTGCGGAAGCCGCGGCCGCCCGGCTGGCCGTGGTACAGCCCGAGCAGATGCCGGGTGATGTGCTTGAGCGCCAGCCCCTCCTGCAGGCGGGCCTCGACATAGGGGCGCATCCGTTCCAGCAGCTCCTCGCGGCTGCGCAGCGGGGCACCGGTCTGCGCCGCTTCCAGCGCATGCAGCACGTAGGGGTCGTGGTAGGCGGCACGGCCAAGCATCACCCCATCGACGTGGGCCATCTGCGCCTGCGCCGCTTCCACCGTGGCCAGGCCGCCGTTGAGCACCACCGGCAGCGCCGGGCGCACGGCCTTGAGCCGGTAAGCCCAGTCGTAGCGCAGTGGCGGGATCTCGCGGTTCTCCTTGGGCGACAGGCCTTTCAGCCAGGCGTTGCGCGCGTGTACGACGACCATCGCCGCGCCGGCCTGTACCTGGCGGTCGACGAAGGCGGCGAAGGCGGCGTAGTCGTCGTCATCGTCCACCCCCAGCCGGCACTTCACCGTGACCGGGATGTCCACCGCCGAAGCCATCGCCGCCACGCACTCGCCCACCAGTTCCGGCTCGCGCATCAGGCAGGCGCCGAAACGGCCGGCCTGCACGCGGTCGGACGGGCAGCCGCAGTTGAGGTTGACCTCGTCGTAGCCCCAGTCGGCGGCGATGCGCGCGGCCTGCGCCAGCAATGCCGGGTCGCTGCCGCCCAGCTGCAGCGCGAGCGGATGCTCGCTGGCGTCGAAACCCAGCAGCCGCCGGCGGTCGCCATGGATCACCGCGTTGGCGTGCACCATCTCGGTATAGAGCCGCGCACCCGGCGCGAGGATGCGGTGGAACACCCGGCAATGGGTGTCCGTCCAGTCCATCATCGGGGCGACGGACAGGCGCAGGGAGGCGGCATGGCGCGAGTCGTGGTTCGGCTGCAAAACGGATTCTTCCGGGCGTGGCATCGGCTTCGCCTGCGGCCGGAGGGCGGCACAGGGATGCCAAGGGTAAACGAAGCGCCTGAACAGGGCCGCTCCCGGGCCGGTGCAGGCGGGCAGGCGTGGCGAGGCACGCGGCGCCGTGGCAGGCGAAAATAGGCCCATGAACGCCTATGTCCTGCTCGCCTGCGCCATCGTCCTGGAAGTCATCGCCACCTCCCTGCTCAAGGCCTCCGACGGCATGAGCCGGCTGTGGCCGACACTGGGCTCGCTGGCCGGCTACGGCCTGTGCTTCTGGCTGCTGTCGATGGTGATGAAGTCGGTCCCCACCGGCATCGCCTATGCGATCTGGTCCGGAGTGGGCATCGTGCTGATCTCGCTGATAGGCCTGGTCGTGTTCAGGCAGAAACTGGATCTGCCGGCCCTGCTCGGCATCGCCCTGATCTGCGCCGGCGTGGTGGTCATCAACGTGTTCTCGCGCGCGACCGTGCACTGAGCCGCGGCATCCCCCTTCGCCTTCCGGATCCATGCCGCGGCGCGGCTTGACCGCCGCTGCGCACCTGCCTGTCGTGAGCGCGCCGATTTCACCCGTCTCTTTATTCGAATAAAGGAATGGAATTAAACGGTAGTCCGGTGAAGCGCGCCCGCAAGGCCCGCCACTCCGGAGCTGCCCCGCAGCGGTGAATGGAAACGACCGCCGTCACCGGGCACTGGGCCCAACGCCCGGGAAGCGACGGCCACCAGGCGGACGCAGCCGCGTCCATGTCCATCAGCCCGAATACCGGCCTGGGCTGGAGGCGCGTCGCCTCCTGTTTCGACCTGGCGTCTCCGCGGGGAGGCGGCCGGAACCGTCCGCGCATCCAGATCGACGAACCGGCGTTGCGCGAGGGCCTGCCGTTGCGCAAGGCGCAGCGGCGGCCGTATCGGGCGTGGGCGGCGGAGGCCTTCCGCATCGCCGCCAGCGGCGTGGCCGACGCCACCCGGATCCATACCTACATGCGCTACGCGCAGTTCAACGACATCATAGATTCGGCGGCGGCGCTGGGTGCGGACGTGATCCCGATCGAGACCTCGCGCTCGCGCATGGAGCTGCTCGATGCGTTCGCGCGCTTCGACTCTCCCAACCAGGCCGGGCCAGGCATGTACGACATCCATTCCCCGCGCATACCCGAGCGCACCGAGAGGGTCGAGCTGCTGCGCAGGGTCGCCGGGGTACTGCCGGCGGAAAAGCCGTGGGTGAACCCGGACTGCGGCCTGAAGACCCGCGCCGCGCTGGAGGCGATGCTGGAAGCGGCGCAGGTGCTGCGCGGTGAACTCTCCGCGGCCTGATGGACGCCACGGAGGCCCGGCGCCGGGCCCCCGCGGTCAGCCGACGGCCAGCCCCGGCAGTTCCACCGACACCACGCCTTCGACGCGGCCCAGCTGCTCGGCCTTGGCCAGCATCTGTTCGCGCGGCAGCGGCGGGTCGCAGTCGATGTCGACGATGTCGTTGTCCTGCTCGCGCGGGCGCAGGGTGATACGCTTCACCGGCAGGCCGGCGTCGCTGGCCGCCGTTTCGACCCGGGCCAGCGGCGTGCCCAGCGCCACGCGCAGGCGCAGCCGGCCGCTGCGCGCGCGGCGGCGCAGATAGCGCTGCTCCAGCGGCTTGAGCAGCGCCAGGATCGCCCACAGCAGCGCCGTGGCCATGATCGCCGCCGCGTACAGGCCGGAGCCCGCGGCCAGGCCGACCGAGGCCACCGCCCACAACCCCGCCGCCGTGGTCAGGCCACGGATCACCTGCTCGCGCTGCAGGAACAGGATGGTGCCGGCGCCGAGGAAGCCGACGCCGCTGACCACCTGCGCGGCGATGCGCGAGGGATCAAGCTGGACGTTGGGATGCCCCAGCACGTCGAAGAAGCCGAACGCGGACACGATGATCGCCAACGCGGAACCCACGCACACGAGCATGTGCGTACGCAGGCCCGCCGCCCACTCCAGGCGCCCGCGGTTGATGCCGATCACCGCGCCGAGCAGGGCCGCCAGCAGCAGCCGCAGGCCGAGTTCCCACCACTGGATCATTGCCGCCTCCCCATCGCTTGCCGTTGCCGCAGTGTAGGCCGTCGCGCGCGCCGTGCCGCATCGCGTCGTGAACGCTCCGGACCGGCACCGGACGGCGCGGCGTTACACTCCAGGGCTCCCCGCACCGGAACCTGCGATGTACGGCAATGACACAGCCCTGCTGGTGATCGACCTGCAACCCGATTTCATGCCCGGCGGCGCGCTGCCCTGCCACCAGGGCGATGCCATCGTGCCGGGCATCGCCGCGCTGCTGGCGCAGCGCCGCTACGCCACCGTCGTTGCCACGCAGGACTGGCACCCGGCCGACCATGCCTCGTTCGCCAGCCGGCACGCGGGTCGCAGGCCGTTCGAATCGATCGAACTGCATGGCCATGCGCAGACGCTGTGGCCGGACCATTGCGTGCAGGGCAGCGCGGGCGCGGCGCTGCACCCGCAGGTGGACTGGAGCAGCGCCGACCTGATCCTGCGCAAAGGCACTGACCGGCAGGTGGATTCGTACAGCGCGTTCCGCGAGAACTTCGGTCCGCAGGGCGACCGCCCGGCGACCGGTCTGGCCGGCTGGCTGCACGAGCGCGGCATCGCCGAGGTGCACGTGTGCGGGCTGGCGCGCGACTACTGCGTGCTGTGGAGCGCGCAGGACGCGGCCATCAGCGGCTTCCGCGTGCGCTTCCTGTGGGAACTGACCCGGCCGGTGTCGGCCGACAACGATGAAACCACGCGCATCGCGCTGGTCGAGGCGGGGATAGAAATAGAGAAGTGAGAAAAAGCGGAAGCGCTGCCCTTGCTTGACGTTTCCGCGTGCGAAAAACGATGCCGGGCTCGCTTCCGTTTCTCATTTCTCATTTCTCGTTTCTCGTTTCTCGTTTCCCGCTCCTCTTCACCCGCTCCTGCGGCTCAGCGGAACACCACCGTGCGGTGGCCGTTGAGCAGGATGCGGTGCTCGACATGGCGCCGCACCGCGCGGGCCAGCACCAGTGATTCGGTATCGCTGCCCAGCCGCACCAGGTCGCGCGGCGTCATGGCGTGGTCCACGCGGGCCACGTCCTGCTCGATGATCGGGCCCTCGTCCAGGTCGCTGGTGACGTAGTGCGCGGTGGCGCCGATGATCTTGACCCCGCGCGCGTGCGCCTGGTGGTAGGGCTGGGCGCCCTTGAAGCTGGGCAGGAAGCTGTGGTGGATGTTGATCGCGCGCCCGGCCAATGCCTGGCACAGCTGCGGCGAGAGGATCTGCATGTAGCGCGCCAGCACCACCAGGTCGATGTTTTCGCGTTCGACCAGATCCAGGATCTGCCGCTCCTGTTGCGCGCGGTTTTCCGCGTCCACCGGCAGGTGCTGGAACGGCACGCCATAGGAACCGGCCAGCGCGGCGAAGTCGCCGTGGTTGGAGGCCACTGCGGCGATGTCCACCTTCAGCTGCCGGCTGTGGGCGCGGAACAACAGGTCGTTGAGGCAATGGCCCTGCTTGCTGACCAGCACCAGCAGGCGCGCGCGGCGGCGGGCGTCGTGCAGTTGCCAGTCCATCGCGAACTCCGTGCCAAGCCGCCGCAGGCGCTCGCGCACGGCGGGCTCCTCGCCGGCCGCGGCCATGTCGAAGTGCACGCGCAGGAAGAAGCGGCCGCTCTCCTCGTCGCCGAACTGCTGGGCGTCGAGGATGTTGCAGCCGGCCTCGAACAGCAGGCCGGAAACGCGGTAGACGATGCCGGTACGGTCCGGGCAGGAAAGCGTGAGGATGTAGTCGGGGCGCATCGCGGAAGTCTAGCGACGCACGAAATTTTCCGGGGAAACCTTTGCCGCCACGACGGCCGCAGGAGCGGCTCCAGCCGCCCCTGCGGATGTGCTGGGCTACTGGAACAGCTCGCGCAGGCCGTGCGGCTGGCAGCGCAGGTACTGCGGCGCGGCGTGCACCTGGGCGCCGAGTTCCGCGGCCGCATGCCACGGCCAGCGCGGGTCGTAGAGGATGCCGCGGGCGATGCCGATGGCATCGGCATGGCCTTCGGCCAGGATCGTTTCGGCCTGCCGGGGCGCGGTGATCAGGCCCACCGCGATCACCGGCGTGGCGACCTGCGCCTTGATCGCGCCGGCCAGCGATACCTGGTAGCCCGGACCCACTGGAATCTGCTGCCGCGGGTCCAGCCCGCCGCTGGAGACGTGGATGAAGTCGCTGCCGCGCGCCTCCAGCGCCTTGGCGACAGCAATGCTCTGGGCCACATCCCAACCGCCCTCCACCCAGTCGGTGGCGGAAATGCGCACGCCCACCGCGACGCTGGCCGGCACCGCCGCACGTACCGCATCGAACACGCGCAGCAGCAGGCGCATGCGGTTCTCCAGTGCGCCGCCGTATTCGTCTTCGCGCCGGTTGCTCAGCGGCGACAGGAACTGGTGCAACAGGTAGCCATGCGCGGCATGGATCTCGATCAGGTCCAGCCCCAGCCGGGCCGCACGGCGCGCGGCGGCGGCGAATGCCTCCACCACCGCGTCGATGCCGGCGGCGTCCAGCGCCTGCGGCACCGGGTCGCCCGCATTGAACGGCAGCGCCGATGGCGCCACCACCTGCCAGCCATGCGCCTGCCCTGGCGCAATGGCACCGCCGCCATCCCAGGGCCGCGCCGTCGAGGCCTTGCGCCCGGCATGAGCGAGCTGGATGCCGATGGGCATCTTCGACCAGCGTCGCACCGAGGCCAGTACCTCGCCCAGCGCCGCTTCGGTGGCGTCGTCCCACAGGCCGAGGTCGGCCCAGCTGATGCGGCCGCACGCTTCCACCGCGGTGGCTTCAAGGATCAGCAGCCCGGCACCGGACTGCGACAGCGTGCCCAGGTGCTGGGCGTGCCAGTCGGTGGCACGGCCTTCATCGGCCGAGTACTGGCACATCGGCGCGATGACGATGCGGTTGGAAAGGGACAACGGGCCGAGCGACAGCGGCGAGAACAGATGGCTCACGTGGGAGGTGATCCGGTTGGGGGGCGCCCATTGCACTCCCCCACCCCGGCCGGTTCAACCGGAACCGTGGATCACTGCGTCTTGGAACCGGCCCACGCGCCGTCAAGCAGGAAGGCCAGCGCCTGCGCGCAGGGCTGCTCGATCTTCAGCGACAGCAGGGCGTCGGCGCGGGTGCGGCCGAGGTTGACTGCCGCCACCGGCAACCCGGCCCTGGCAGCGGCATCGACGAAGCGGAAGCCGGAATAGACCATCAGCGACGACCCCACCACCAGCACCGCGTCGGCGCGCTGCAGGTGCGCGTGCACGGCGGCCACGCGTTCGCGCGGCACGTTCTCGCCGAAGAACACCACGTCCGGCTTGAGCAGGCCGCCGCAGGCGGTGCAGTCCGGCACCGCGAAACCGGAAAAGTCCCCTTCCAGGTCGGCGTCGCCATCGGGCGCCTGCGCCGCCTGCAACCCCGCCCAGGCCGGATTGGCGTCGAGCAGCCGCTGCTGCAGCGACTCGCGCGGAGAGCGTGCCTCGCAGCCCATGCAGCGCACCTCGTCCAGCCGTCCATGCAGGTCGATCACGCTGCGGCTGCCGGCGCGCTGGTGCAGGCCATCCACGTTCTGGGTCAACAGCAGTTCTACCCCGCCGGCCGCCTCCAGTGCGGCCAGCGCATGGTGGGTGGCGTTGGGCCGGGCCTGGCCGAAACGCGGCCAGCCGGCCAGGCTGCGCGCCCAGTAGCGACGGCGTACCGCCGCATCAGCCATGAACGCGCGGTAATCCACCGGCGGCGTGCGTTTCCACTGGCCATCGGCATCGCGATAATCGGGAATGCCCGAGTCGGTGCTGCAACCGGCGCCGGTCAACAGCAACAGGCGCCGGTGGGCGGCCATGAACTCCGCCAGCCGCGTATCCGTCGCCATGGACGGGATACCGGCCTGCCCAGGCCGCACGGCCATCGCCCGCGCCCCGGCTCAGGCCTGCGGCGGTAACGCCGGCACCGGGGCCGGGCGTCCTTCGGCGTCCAGCGCCACCATCACGAAGTGGCCGCGCGTGCACAGCTTGCGTTCGCCGCTGTGCAGGTCCTCGGCGATCAGCTCGACCTGCACCGTCATCGAGCTGCGCCCGACCTCGACCACGCGGCCGACGGTCTCGACCATTTCGCCGATGCGGATCGGCAGCTTGAAATCCACCTGGTCCGAATGCGCGGTGACCACGGTGCGGCGCGAATAGCGCGCCGCGGCGAGGAAGGCGGCCTTGTCCATCCACGCCATCGCCTGGCCGCCGAACAGGGTGCCGAGATGGTTGGTGTGGTTGGGAAAGACGATCTCCGCCATGCGGACTTCGGTGGGCGGGACGATGGCGGGCGTGGCGTTCATGGCGGGATGCGCGGGAATGGATGGCGGGCGGATGATACGCAGGGCGGATGATGCCGGGTGTGACGCCCGCGTCGCGTCCGCCGGCGGCGCCGGCTTTCCGGGTGGGGGTCGACCGGCAACGCTTCGGGCGGGGCATTGCCCCGCCCTGCAGGAAGCGCCGGCCGGCAGCTCCTCGCCTCAGAAATTCATGTCGAAGGCGACCTCGCCCTTTACGCCGACCTGGTAGGCCGAGACGCGGCGCTCGAAGAAGTTGGTCAGCTCCTGGACGTCCTGCAGTTCCATGAACGGCAGCGGGTTGCGCACGTTGTATTTCCGGGCCATGCCCAGCTTGGCGAAGTGCTGGTCGGCGCAATGCTGCAGGTACTGGCGCATGTCGCGGGTGGAGATGCCGGCCACGCCGCCGGAAAGCACGTCCTCGGCGAACTGCACCTCGCACTCGATGGCTTCGGCCAGCATCTCGTAGACCTGCTGCTCCATCGTCGCGTCGAACAGGTCCGGCTCCTCGGCGCGGATGGTGCGCACGCATTCGAAGGCGAATTCCATGTGGCAGCTCTCGTCGCGGAACACCCAGTTGGTGCCCGAGGCCAGGCCCGGCAGCAGCCCGCGCGAGCGGAAGAAGTACACGTAGGCGAAGGCGGCGAAGAAGAACAGGCCCTCGATGCAGGCGGCGAAGCAGATCTGGTTGAGCAGGAACTGGCGGCGCTGCTCGCGGGTCTCGATGCGCTTCATTCCCTGGATCGAGTCGATCCACTTGAAGCAGAAATCGGCCTTCTTCTTGATCGATTCGATGTTTTCCACCGCCGCGAACGCCTTGAAGCGCTCCTCCGGGTCCGGCAGGTAGTTGTCCAGCAGGGTCAGGTAGAACTGCACGTGCAGCGCCTCTTCGTACAGCTGGCGCGACAGGTACATGCGCGCTTCCGGCGCATTGAGGTGCTGGTAAAGGTTCAGCACCAGATTGTTGGACACGATGGAATCGCCGGTGGCGAAGAAGGCGACCAGGCGGTGGATCAGGTGGCGGTCGGCCGGCGTCATCTTGTGATGCAGGTCGGTGATGTCGATCTGGAAGTTGATCTCGTCCACCGTCCAGGTGTTCTTGATCGCGTTGCGGTACATCTCGTAGAAATCCGGGTAGCGCATCGGGCGCAGGGTCAGTTCGAAGCCCGGATCGAGCAGCATCTGGCGGGGTTGTGCGGACATTGGAGTCTCCTTTCTCTTCTCCCTGCGGGAGGCGGCGCGGCAGGATCGCCGGGGTTCGCGGCAAGGCCGCCCGGAGGGGGCGGCACAGGGATGTGCCGCATGCAGGTGGCGCGGAGCGCCGGACGAGGGTTCGGTGGGGGCGAGCTCGCCCCTCTCCCGCCGGGAGAGGGGCGGGAACGATTACTGGCAGGCCTCGCAGGCTTCCGGGTTCTCCAGCGAACAGGCCACGGCCTCGGTCGGCGTGTAGCTGCTGACCGTGGTCTTGGCGATCTTCGTGGCCGGGCGCGAGCGCAGGTAGTAGGTGGTCTTTACGCCCTTCTTCCAGGCATACATGTACATGGAGGACATCGCGCCGATGTTCGGGCTCTCCATGAACAGGTTGAGCGAGGCGGACTGGTCGATGAAGGCGCCGCGGTCCGCGGCCATGTCGATCAGCGAGCGCATCGGCAGTTCCCAGGCGGTGCGGTACACCGTGCGCAGCGCTTCGGGGATCTGCGGCAGGTTCTGGATCGAGCCGTCGGCCAGCTTGATCGCATCGCGCATCTCCGCCGTCCACAGTCCCAGCTGCTTGAGCTCGCCGACCAGGTAGCGGTTGACCTGCAGGAAGTCGCCGGACAGGGTCTCGCGCTTGAACAGGTTGGACACCTGCGGCTCCACGCACTCGTAGCAGCCGGCGATGGAAGCGATGGTCGCGGTCGGGGCGATGGCGATCATCAGCGAGTTGCGCAGGCCATGCTGGCGGATGCGCTCGCGCAGCGCGTCCCAGCGCGCGGCGTCGGCCGGAGCCACGTTCCAGGCATCGAACTGGAGCTCGCCCGCGGCCGCGCGGGTGTCGTTGAACGACGGGTGCCGGCCACGCTCGATGGCCAGTTCGCACGAGGTTTCCAGCGCATGGAAGTAGATGGTCTCGGCGACCTTCGCCGACAGCACGCGCGCGGCCTCCGAATCGAACGCCAGGCGCTTGCGGAAGAACACGTCCTGCAGGCCCATGCAGCCCAGGCCGACCGGGCGCCAGCGCAGGTTGCCGCGGCGCGCGGTCTCGATCGGATAGAAGTTCAGGTCGATCACCCGGTCGAGCTGGCGCACGGCCAGGCGCACGGTTTCGGCCAGCTTGTCGAAGTCGAAATCGCCGTGCTCGTCCAGGTGGTTGCCCAGGTTGATCGAGCCCAGGTTGCACACCGCCGTTTCCTCGGCGCTGGTGACTTCCAGGATTTCGGTGCACAGGTTGGACAGGTGGATCACGTTGCCGGCGCGCAGGGTCTGGTTGCTGGCGCGGTTGCACTTGTCCTTGAAGGTCATCCAGCCGTTGCCGGTCTCGGCCAGGGTGCGCATCATCCGCGCGTACAGCTTGCGCGCCGGCAGCGTCTTGACCGCCTTGCCCTGCGCCTCGGCCTGCAGGTAGGCGCGTTCGAACGCCTCGCCGTACAGGTCGGTGAACTCCGGCACCACGCGCGGATCGAACAGCGACCATTCCTGGTCGGCTTCCACGCGCTGCATGAACAGGTCCGGCACCCAGTTGGCCAGGTTGAGGTTGTGGGTGCGGCGCGAATCGTCACCGGCGTTGTCGCGCAGCTCCAGGAAGTCCTCGATGTCCGCATGCCAGGTTTCCAGGTACACGCAGGCCGCGCCCTTGCGCTTGCCGCCCTGGTTGACCGCGGCCACAGAGGAATCCAGCGTCTTCAGCCACGGCACGATGCCGTTGGAGTGGCCGTTGGTGGACTTGATCAACGAGCCGCGCGAACGCACCCGGGTGTAGCTCACGCCGATGCCGCCGCTGAACTTGGACAGCTGCGCGATGTCGCCGTACCTGGCGTAGATGGATTCGAGCGAATCGGACGGCGAATCCAGCAGGAAGCAGGAGGACAGCTGCTCGTGGCTGGTGCCGGCGTTGAACAGGGTCGGGCTCGACGGCAGGTAGTCCAGGCTGCCCAGCCGCTGGTACAGCGCCAGCGCCTCGGGCACGTCCTCGCTGAGCGCGCTGGCGATGCGCAGGAAGAACTGCTGCGGGGTCTCGATGACCTTGCGCGTGTGCGGGTGGCGCAGCAGGTAACGGTCGTACAGCGTGCGCAGGCCGAAGTAATCGAAGTTGAGGTCGTACCCGGGATCGATCGCGTCGTTGAGCTTGCGCGCGTTGACCTGCACGAAGTTCAGCAGGCGGTCGTTGATCAGGCCGACCTCATGGCCGCGGCCGACCGACTGCGAGAACGCGTGGATTTCCTGGCCGGACACTTCCTTGGCGATGAAGTTGGCCAGCAGGCGCGCGGCCAGGCGGCCGTATTCCGGCTCCTCGCCGATCAGCAGCGCGGCGGTGCGGATCGACAGTTCGTCCAGTTCCTGGGTGGTGGCGCCGTTGTACAGGCCGGAGATGGTGCGGGTGGCCACGCGCATCGGATCGACCGCATGCAGGCCTTCGCAGCAGCGCTGGATGGCGCGGACGATCTTGTTCAGGTCCACCGGCTCGGTGCCGCCATTGCGCTTGGTCACGCTCATGGCGGTGGCGGTCGGCGGCGGGGTCAGTTCGAAGCCGGCCTCGGTCGGGACAACGGCGGTATCGGTGGCGGTCACGGTGATGTGTCCTCATGGCGGGATGCACGCGGCGCCTGCCCTCGCAGGAACCTGGGCCGGTGCGGTTGGCGAGCATGGAAGGACGGCGTCGCAGCGACCGAGACGGACGCGACCCAGGGTCGCCACCGGCGGTACCGCGTCGCCAGCCGTCTTCCCCTCGAAGACTCCGCAGCCGGCACCGCGCGCTGTGCTTCGCGCGGCCGTCGGCAGGTCTTCGGACTCATGGGCATGGAGGCGGGGGCCTCCTCCTACTCCGCCGCTTCCCAAGGCATCGGGCCTCAGTGCTTGGTGGCGGGATCGTTCCCAATTACCGCTGCGGGGCAGTGCCGGAATGGCCATCCAAGGCGTCACCGGCTTCCCTTTCAATCCGGTGGGGAGCAACCCACCAGAACCGACGGGACACAAGATAGTGGGGGTAAATGACAGGGTCAACGCCAAATCTTGTGGATAACCGCCTGCCCCTTGGGGCACAAGCGATCCGGCTCGCGGCCTCGTGCCCGCCCATGGCGACCTGCCCATCGCGGCTGCGCAGTCAAGCCCTCGGAGCACCATTCAGAGGTAGGAAAACACCGCGCGCATTCATCATCCATTGCCCAGGCTTCGCCGCCATGACTTCCGGCCGGCGCCGCGACCGACGGCAGCCGGCGATGCTGTCTCCCTGTCGAACACGGAACACCCCGCATGCGCCGCCTGGTTCTCGCCACCGCCCTGCTCGCCCTGGCCGCGTCCGTGGCCGCCCGCGCCGGCACGTTGAAATCGCCGGAGCTCTCCTCCACCCAATGCGGTGTCAGCACCGACTACGACGTGCTGGTCGATGGCGGCGGCATCTGGCTGCGCAGGCACGACGCCACGCCGCGCGAGATCGTGTTCCACAACGGTGAACTGAGCGTCGACGGCCGCATGCAGGTGGTCAGCGCCGACGATGCGCAACGCCTGCGCGTGCTTGAGGCCGGGGTGCGCCAGATGATGCCGGCGGTCACCGGCATCGCCAACGAATCGGTGGGGATCAGCTTTGACGTGCTGGACGTGGTCTATGGCTCCATGACCGGCAACTTCAACTCGCGCAAGGTGCGCGCGCTGCGCACGGATGCCGAGCGCTTCGTCGCCTCGACCATCGGCCGCGGCCGCTGGGAGCAGGATCTGTTCGGCGAAGGCTTCGACCAGCGCGTGCAGGAAGCGGCCGAGTCGCTGAAAGGCTCGATCGCCCGTGGCCTGCTGTGGACCATGCTCACCGGCGGCGAGGAGCGCATCGAGAAGCGCAGCGAGAAGATCGAAGCCGAACTCGAGCCGAAGATCGAAGCGCGCGCCCATGCGCTGGAGCAGCACGCGCAATCCCTGTGCACCCAGGTCCTGGCGCTGGACCAGCTGCAGTCGGCGCTGGAGTTCCGCTACAACGGCCAGCCGCTGCGGATGATGAACGTCAGTGGCGAAGCATCGGCATCGGCATCGGCGCCGGTGGCGAAGGAGCACGGCCCGGACAACCGCATCGCCCTGCCCGCACACCCCTGACCGCAACCCGTAGAGCGGGGCAATACCCCGCTGGAGCTTTCCCGGCAATGCCCCCGCCGGGCGTTGCCCGGCGCTACAAGGCCCGCCGCGATCCACCTCCCCGTAGAGCGGGGCGACGCCCCGCTGGAGCTTTCCCGGTAATGCGCCCCGTCGGGCGTTGCCCGGCGCTACAAAGCCCGCCGCGATCCACCTCCCTGTAGAGCGGGGCGACGCCCCGCTGGAGCTTTCCCGGTAATGCCCCCGCCGGGCGTTGCCCGGCGCTACAAAGCCCGCCGCGATCCACCTCCCTGTAGAGCGGGGCAACGCCGCGCTGGAGCTTTCCAGGTAATGCCCCCGCCGGGCGTTGCCCGGCGCTACAAAGCCCGCTGCGATCCATCTCCCTGTAGAGCGCGGCAACGCCCCGCTGGAGCTTTCCCGGCAATGCCCCCGCCGGGCGTTGCCCGGCGCTACAAAGCCCGCTGCGATCCATCTCCCTGTAGAGCGGGGCGACGCCCCGCTAGGGCTTTCCCGGGCCTGTCCCCGCCAGGCGTTGCCTGGCATTGCAGAACCTAGTCCCCTGTGGAACGGGCACGCCCCATAACTCGGGCGGCGTACCGTCCTCCCCCCTTCGGCAACTGCGCCAGTTCCTCGCGCACCAGCCGCACCACCAGCGTGTCCAGCGTGTCCACCGAGTAGTCGGCCACGTCGTGCACGGTCTCGCGGCCGGGGCCGCTGCCCGGATCGGACGCGTCCTTGTAGGTGAGGAAGATGAAACGCCCACCGGTGTACTGGGCGATCTGCCGCTGCACGATCTCGCCGGTGGTGTCCTGCCCCGACGCGGCCACGCTGAACACCTTGATGCCCTTGCCCAGCGCGGCGAGCATGGTCTGGTCGTAGTGCGGCCGCGGATAGTCCATGTGCGGCGGCGCGTCGGCCAGCGACACCAGCAGGCGCGTGGTCGCCGGGCCGCGCCAGGCCAGTGCCTGCACCGCATGGTCGAAGGCTTCGTTCATCGCCTCGGGCATGTCGCCGCCACCGCCGGCACGCACGCCATCGAGTACCTGCTGGAACGCGGCGACGTTGCCGGTCAGGTCCCAGCTGCGCACGAAGTACTCGTCGCCACGGTCGCGATAGGCGACCAGCCCCAGGCACACGTCCGGGCGCGATGGCAGCTGTTCGATGCCGCGCACGATGTCGTGCAGCGAAGCGCGCAGCTTGTCGATCTCGTCGCCCATCGAGCCGGTCGCATCGACCATGAACACCAGGTCCAGCCGCGCGCCCGCCGCTGTCGCGGCGGCAGGCAGGCGCACCTCCAGCGCATCCTTCTGCCCGCGCCGCAGCTGTGCCTGCGCCTGCCGGCCATCGCGACGCACATCCACGCGGTAGCTGGCCGAATCGCGGTCGTCGAACGCGTTCAGGTGCAGCCAGGCCTGGCCGCCGGCGTCGGTGCGCGCCCACATGCGCGCGCCATCGGCGCTGGAAACGGCGACTTCGGCATCGGGCACCGGCCGCCCCTGCGCATCGATCACGCGCAGGCGCTGGCGCACCGAGACATCACGCCCGAGCTGCGCCGCTTCGGCATGACGCTGCAGGAACTGCTGGAAACCTCCGAAATCGGCGTTGTCGTCGACCACGCCGGCGGTCACCGGCGCAGCAGGCTGCTGGCGCACCGGCGCCGGTGCCGGCGCGTAGGGAACCGCCAGACCGGAACGCGCCACGCTGGTCGCCACCGCCGGCGCATCCGCGGCGACCGGAGCAGGCGGCGAAGCAGGCGTGGCCTCCATCAGCACCTTGCTGCGCCCGCCCTTCCCGATCAGGGTGGGAACATCGCGCACGCGCTGCGGCGGCTGCGGATCGGGCACCTCGCGCATGCGCGGCGTGTCGCTGCACACCGTGGCGGCAGGCGCGCGGAAATTCGGCGCGGTCTGGCGCGTGCGCTTGAGCGCCGGCGCCTTCAAGTCGGGTTCCGCGACGACGGTGGCCGGCCCGGGCCACAACGGCTCACCGGCGAGTGCCGGCAGCCCGGCCAGCACCGTCAACGCGAACGCCATCGAACGTACCGGCAGGCGCCGGGAGGCCATGCTTGCGTGCTTCATCTGCTTGCTCCGTTCCATGCAGGGTGGGCCGCCGTGGCGGCATGCGACAAGGAGAACGGATGGGGGAAGCGAATGGGGTTTTGCAGGAACGCACAGCGTACGCATCGAATCCGCATTTCCCTTCTCCCTCCCGGGTGAAGGCCTGTGGCCTGCACGCCTGGCCCACGCATGCGCGCGGGGCCGGGGCGTGGTCCCGCGGGGGCGGGATCAGGGCACGGGCGAGCCCCCGCCTTGTTCGATCGCACACGGCTGCGCCCGTCGCCCTCTTTCCTGCTCCGTGCCCTGGCCCGCGGCATTTGCGCCGGTGGCGTGGGCGCAAGCCATGCGGCTCCGCCCCGAAGGAAGAGGAGGCTTCCCTCGCCCCTACAGGCGGTGCGCGGCTCCCAGGTATTCGGCGCTCTGCATCTCGATCAGGCGGCTGGCAGTGCGCTCGAAGGCGCCGGCCAGGCGCGTGCCGGAATAGAGCAGCGGCGGCGGATCCTGCGCGGTGCAGACCAGGTTGACCTGGCGGTCGTACAGCTCGTCGATCAGGTTGACGAAGCGGCGCGCGGCATCCTCGTTCATGCGGTCGAAGTGGGGGATGCCGCCGAGCAGCACGGTGTTGAACTCGCGCGCGATCTCGATGTAGTCCGAAGGCCCGCGCGGCCCCTCGCACAAGCCGGGGAAATCGAACCAGACGATGCTCTTGCCGCGCCCACGCACGGGAATCTTGCGGCCCTCGATCTGGATGTTGCCGCTGCGTGCCTCCTCGCCGCCACTGAGCTCCTTCCAGCGCCCGCCCAGCCAGGCGTCGCTGCCGTCCTCCAGCGGCGCGCGGTACACCGGCGAGCGGGTCAGCGCGCGCATGCGGTAGTCCTCGGTGCCTTCGGCGTACAGCTCCACGCAGTATTTCTGCAGCAGGGCGATGGCCGGCAGGAAGCTGTCGCGCTGCAGGCCGTTGAGGTACAGGTTCTCCACCGCGGTGTTGGAAGTGGTCACCAGGGTCACGCCTTCGGCGAACAGGCGCTCGAGCAGGCGCGCCAGCAGCATCGCATCGCCGATGTCGGTGACGAAGAACTCGTCCAGCACCAGCACGCGCAGCCTGCTGCGCCACTCCTGGGCGATCTTCGCCAGCGGGTCGCTCTGCCCCTGGTGTTCACGCAGCCGCTCGTGGATGCCGCGCATGAAGCGGTGGAAGTGGGTGCGGTATTTCTGTTCGATCGGCAGGCCGTCGTAGAACAGGTCGACCAGGAAGGTCTTGCCGCGGCCGACGCCGCCCCAGAAGTACAGGCCCTTGACCGGCTCGGGCTTCTTCCAGAAGGCCGACAGCCGGTCGAGCCAGCCGTCCTGCGTCGAATCGACGATGGCCTCGTGGATGCGGTCCAGTTCGGCCAGCGCCGCGTGCTGGGCCGGATCGTCGCGCCAGTCGCCACGGGCCACGCCGGCGGCGTAGCGCTGCGAGGGGGTCGTCGCGTCCATGCTCAGCAGCTGCCGTCGGGCAGCCAGCGCCGCACTTCGTGCTGGATCGCGCCGCGCAGGTCGATCAGCTTGCGATGGAAGAAATGGCTGGTGTCGGGCATGCGCACCAGTTGCGGCGGAGCGGCCAGCGTTTCCAGCCAGGCATAGACGGCCTGCGCATCGACCACCTCGTCGGCGTCACCCTGCACCACCAGCCATTGCGCCGGCGGCCGCAGCCCGTCGAAATCCCAGGTGCGGCGGCCGACCGGCGGTGCGATCGAAATCAGCGCCTGCGGCTGCAGCGCGCCGCTGGCGCGCAGCGACACATAGGCGCCGAAGCTGAAACCGGCCAGCCACAGTGCGCAGTCCGGGCGCTCGGCGCGTACCCACGCCGCCACCGTGCGCAGGTCGTCCTGCTCGCCCTCGCCGTTGTCGTAACTGCCGGCCGAAGCGCCGACGCCACGGAAATTGAAGCGCACGGTGGTGACGCCCAGCTCGCGCAGCGCGCGCGCGGCCATGGTTACCACCTTGTTGTGCATGCTGCCGCCCTCGGTGGACAGCGGATGGCAGATGACGGCGACGACCGGATGCGCGGCGATGCCGCCCTCGGGCGGATCGACCGCGACCTCCAGCGGCCCGGCGGGGCCTTCCAGCATCAGCGCCATCGATTCGTGGGGAAAGGAAGGATTGCTCATGCCGCCATAATAACGGCCCCATCCACCGGCTTCACCGCCGCCCTGCCCGGTAACGAACGCGATGCACTTCCTGATCCTGAGCGTGGTGTGCAGCGTGCTGGTCTCGGTCCTGCTGAAACTGGCGCCGCGGCGCGGCATCGACATCGCCCAGGCGGTGACCTGGAACTACCTTGCCGCCAGTGCGTTGTCGCTGCTGCTGCTCCAGCCCTCGCTGCAGTCGCTGCGGAACGGGCACGCGCCCTGGCTGGCGCTGCTCGGCCTGGCGCTGGCCCTGCCGGGCATCTTCCTGGTGCTGGCGCGCGCCGTGCGCGAGGCCGGCATCGTGCGCAGCGACGTGGCGCAGCGGCTGTCGCTGCTGCTGTCGCTGGGCGCGGCGTTCGCGCTGTTCGGCGAACATGCCAACGGCTGGAAGCTGGCCGGGCTGGGCCTGGGCCTGCTGGCCATCGTCGGGGTGAGCGCGCGCAACGGCGATGCCGGCGGCGCCACGGCATCGGGCTGGCGCTGGCTGCTGGCGGTATGGGCCGGTTTCGCGCTCATCGACATCCTGCTCAAGCAGGTGGCGCTGTCCGGCACGCCTTCCACCGCCGCGCTGCTGGCCAGCTTCGCCATCGCCTTCGTGCTGATGCTGGGCTGGCAGCTGCAGCGCCATTTCAGCGGCCGCCGCCGGCTGGAAGCCCGCAACCTCGGCTTCGGACTGCTGCTGGGCGCGATCAACTTCGGCAACATCCTGTTCTATGTGCGCGCCCACCAGGCGATGCCGCACAGCCCGGCCACCATCTTCGCCGGCATGAACATCGGCGTGGTCTGCCTGGGCGCACTGGTCGGCATGCTCGCCTTCGGCGAGAAGACCAGCCGCTGGAACCGCATCGGCCTGGGCCTGGCGGTGATGGCGATCGCGCTGATCGCGCGCGGGGCGCAGGCGTAGGAGAGGCTGGAGCCGCTCCTACGATCGCGATTCCCCGATCAGGGATCGAAGCCCAGCAGCAGCGGGTCGTGGTCCGAACTGCGCCAAGGACCGGGCACGTTGCGCCCCTGGTAGCCCGCTTCGTCGGCCTCGTCGGCATTGATGTGCCACTCGGCGGCGCCCTTCAACCGCGCCGCCATGCCGGGATTGAGCAGGGCGTGGTCGAGGCGGCCGGTCAGTCCGTTGTAGACATAGCTGTAGGGCTGGTGCACGCCGGCCACCTTGAACGCATCGCGCCAGCCATCGGCATGCAGCTGGCGGATCGGGTCTTCCATCGCATAGGCGTTGAAGTCGCCCAGCAGCACCGCGTCGCGGCTGCCGCTGCCGGTCGGGTCGCGCTGCAGCCACTGGCTCAACAGCCGTGCCGATTCCACGCGGGTTGCGTTCCAGCAACCCTGGCCGTCGTTCTGGTCGGCATCGGCACCAGTCGCGTCGGTACAGCCCTTGGACTTGAAATGGTTGGCCACGACCACGAACGGCTGGCCCTTGCGCCCCACGCGGAAGGCCTGCGCCAACGGCACCCGGCTGCGCTCGCCGAAAGGTTCGTGCTCCAGCACCACCGGCTTGCCTACCGGCGCCACGCGCGAGGCGCGATAGATGATGCCCACGCGGATCGGGTTGTCGCCCGGACCCTTGCCGGCATCGACGAACGCCCACTGGCGGTCCTTGCCTTGCCCCTCGTTGAGCGCACGCACCAGCCCGGCGATCGCCGAATCCGGACCGTAGCCGTCGTTCTCCAGCTCCATCAGCGCGGCCACGTCCGCGTCGAGAGCGCGGATGGTGGCGATCAGCTTGGCCTGCTGCGCCTGGAACTGCGCAGGCGTCTTTGCGCCGCGCAGCGTCGGGAAACCGCCGCCCCGGCCGTCGCCATTGAAGTAGTTCTCCAGGTTGAACGCGGCGATGCGCAGCGCGCCCGCCACGGCCGGCGGCTGCGGGCGCTCGATGGCGGGCACCTGCAGCGGGCGGGTCAGCTGCAGCCGGTATGCGCCGTCGTAGCGCTGGTCGACCACGCCCTCGACACCCGTGAACACCATGCCGGTGCGCAGCTGCGCATCGTCGGGCAGATAGGACACATGGCCCGGATCGCGCTGGCCGCTGCCATCGTCCAGGCGCAGGCGGCGGCGCGCGTTGTCGGCCAGCAGCGCCGCGTTTTCCGCGGTGCCGGCGGCGGCCAGCTCGGTGGGCTGCCACAGCCGGCCCTCGAATGCGACGGCGAGTTCGCCATGACGCGCCAGCTGGTCCTGGCCGGACAGGGTCAGCGGCGCGGCGATGCGCACCTGCATGCCTTCCAGCGCTTCCCAGTTGGCCGGCACGCCGTCGAGCACGATGACCGGCGGCGCCGGCCGGGAACGGGCCGCGACGACCGTCTCCGCCTTGAGCGCGGTGAGGCTCTGCCCGCCCTTGCCGGCCGGCAGCTCCTGCACCGTGCCGGTAATGCGCAGCCACTGTCCTGCCGATGCGTTCTGCGCCGGATCCAGCTGCACGAACACCGCATCGGAGGTCGCCGGATCATGGTCGCCTTCATCCTGCACGAAGACGCCGCCCAGCCCAGCGCGCAGATCGGCGGTGACGATGCCTTCGATGGTCACCTGCCGACCTTCCAGCGGACTGCGTTCGCCGCTGCCCTGGACCTGGCCGATGGCGATGACGGCCGGCCCCCTGGCGACGGCCTGCGGCACGAGGGCGACGGACAGCGAGAGGGCGAGCAGCGAGGGAAGGTGGCGCATGTGGCGGACTCCAGAACGGCGGAAAACAAAGCGCCGCCCGGGAGGGCGGCGCCGAGTGTCCATGATGAGGACGTTTTATTTCAGGTTTGCGAGCATCCAGTCCACGGTGGCGTGGATCTGCGCTTCGCTGAGCCCGGCATTGCCGCCCTTGGGCGGCATCACTCCGCCGTCCGGACCGGTATAGCCGTCGATGGCGTGCTTGTAGAGCGTTTCGGTGCCCTGGGCGATGCGCTTGTCCCAATGCGCATGATCCAGGGTCGGCGCCATGCCCACGCCGGTCAGGTGGCAGGCGGTGCACAGCTTGTCGAAAATCACCTTGCCGTCGAGGGTGCCTTCATAGGCGCCGCCCGCGGCTGCGGCCTGTGCGGCAGCAGCTTCCGCGGCCGCGGCCTGCGCTGCCGCGCCGGTGCTGCCCGCATAGACGGCGCCGGCCGGCGCGATGCGCTGCTCGACGCGCGCAACCGCCTGCGGGGAGGCTTCGGTGGGAATCGCGCGCTGCAGGAACGAAGCGAAGATGATCAGGCCGATCGTGACGACAGCCAAGAAGGCGATCACGATGGAGAAGCGTTTCAGGAACTGAAGGTCGTAATTCCGCACGTATCAAACCCCTGGCAAGTAGTCGATGGACCACAGCTACCGGCGGAGTATAGACCAGCGCCCCTACCCACCGGCAACGGTCGCCGGCCGGGACCGCGCCGGCATGCCGTCATGGCGCGCCCGCGACGGCTCCCACGCCGGCCGCGCGCAGGCACAGCGCGCCGATCGCCTCGACCAGGGGCTCACCGCCGCGCAGGCCGTCGCGGCTGGGCGCGGTCGGCCCGACCAGCGCTTCGGTGAAAGCGCCGACGATGCAGGCCGCGCCCACGTCCAGGTCCTGCGGCGGGAATTCGCCAGCGCGCACGCCATCGTCGAGGATGCGCTTGAACACATCGCCGAACAGGCGGCGGCAGCGGATGCGCTCGGCCTCGACCTCCGGGTCCACCGGTTCGGCGATGAAGGCATAGGCCAGCGCCGGCCCGGCCAGCGCGCGGCGCACGAAGGAGGCCACCGCCTGCTGCAGGCGCAGCGCCGCCGGCTGCGGCTCGTCGGCGATGGCCGACAGGATGTCCAGCTCGTGCTCGACCGCGGCGCTCAGCACTTCCACGAACAGCTCGGCCTTGGACGGGAAGTGGCGGTAGATCAGCCCGGTGGACACGCCCGCCTCGGCCGCCACGGCGGTGATCGGTGCATTGCGGTAACCGCCGGCGGCGACCAGCCGGCGGGCCGCGGCCAGGATCGCCTCGCGGTTGCCTGCGAGGCGTTTTTCCATCAGTTCCGAGCGTTTGTAGGCCATGGTTTGATTCTAGGTTCAATTTTTGAATTTGTATTCACTTTTTCATGGAGACCCGCTAGGCTGCGCGCAAACGCCCGTGCTGGCGGCCGGTCCGCCCCCACCATCCCGGAGCGCCCTCTTCCAGCCGGAGCCGCCCCATGCACGTCCCCACCCTTTCCTTCGATCTCGGCGAAGAGATCGACATGCTGCGCGAAAGCGTGGCCCAGTTCGCGGCCGCGCATATCGCCCCGCTGGCGGCGGAAGCCGATGCGACCAACCACTTCCCCAACCCGCTCTGGCGCCGGCTCGGCGAGCAGGGCCTGCTCGGCATGACCGTGGAGGAAGAATACGGCGGCAGCGGCATGGGGTACCTGGCCCATGTGGTGGCGATGGAGGAAATCTCGCGCGCGTCCGGCGGCATCGGCCTGTCCTACGGCGCGCATTCCAACCTGTGCCTCAACCAGCTGCGCAAGAACGCCAGCGAAGCGCAGAAGCAGCGCTACCTGCCGAAGCTGTGCAGCGGCGAACACATCGGCGCGCTGGCGATGAGCGAACCGGGCGCCGGCTCGGACGTGGTGTCGATGAAGCTGCGCGCGGACCGGCGCGGCGACCACTACGTGCTCAACGGCAACAAGATGTGGATCACCAATGGCCCGGATGCCGACGTGCTGGTGGTCTATGCCAAGACCGATCCGGAAGCCGGCTCGCGCGGCATCACCGCCTTCATCGTCGAGAAGGGCATGAAGGGCTTCTCCACCGCGCAGAAGCTGGACAAGCTGGGCATGCGCGCCTCCAACACCTGCGAGCTGGTGTTCCAGGACTGCGAGGTGCCGGCCGGGAACGTGCTCGGCGAAGTCGGCGGCGGGGTCAAGGTGCTGATGTCCGGGCTGGACTACGAGCGCGTGGTGCTGTCCGGCGGCCCGCTCGGGCTGATGGCCGCGGCGCTGGACGTGGTGCTGCCCTATGTGCACGAGCGCAGGCAGTTCGGCGAGGCGATCGGCAGCTTCCAGCTGATCCAGGCCAAGCTCGCCGACATGTATGTGGGCCTCAATGCCTGCCGCGCCTATGTATATGCGGTGGCACGCGCCTGCGACCAGGGGCGGACCACCCGCCAGGACGCGGCCGGCGCGATCCTGTATTCGGCCGAGAAGGCCACCTGGGCCGCCGGCGAGGCGATCCAGATCCTCGGCGGCAACGGCTACATCAACGAATACCCGGCCGGGCGCCTGTGGCGCGATGCCAAACTGTATGAAATCGGCGCTGGTACTTCGGAAATCCGGCGCATGCTGATCGGGCGCGAGCTGTTCCAGCGCACGGCGTGATCGAAGCCGCTCTCCCTCCGGAGGGAGAGCGGCGGTTTGCGGACCTCCGCGAGCGCCCCTGCGCCAGCGCAGGGGCAGCGCGCGAAGCGGAAGCGATGGAGAAGGCGCGGGACGACACCCCCTGAATCTTCCCGAGGCTTCTTCCGGACCCTCATCCGCCCCATCGGGGCACTTTCTCCCACCGGGAGAAGGGAAAGCCAAGGCCACCGCCATGACCGTACTGAAATCCCAGCTGCAACCCGGCACCGACTCCTTCGAAGCCAACCGCGCGGCGATGCAGGCGCTGGTCGACGATCTGCGCGCCACGCTGGAAGCCACCGCGCGCGGCGGCAGCGAGGCGGCGCGGGCCAAACACACGGCGCGCGGCAAACTGCTGGTGCGCGAGCGCATCGACGCCCTGCTCGACCCCGGCAGTCCGTTCCTCGAAATCGCGCCGCTGGCCGCGCACGGCATGTACGACGACCCGGTGCCCGGCGCCGGCATGGTCGCCGGCATCGGCCGCGTCTCCGGCGTGGAATGCCTGATCGTCGCCAACGACGCCACGGTCAAGGGCGGCACCTACTACCCGGTCACGGTGAAGAAGCACCTGCGCGCGCAGGAAATCGCGCAGCAGAACCGCCTGCCCTGCATCTACCTGGTGGATTCCGGCGGCGCCTTCCTGCCGCTGCAGGACGAGGTGTTCCCCGACCGCGACCACTTCGGCCGCATCTTCTACAACCAGGCCAACCTCTCCGCACAGGGCATCCCGCAGATCGCCTGCGTGATGGGCAGCTGCACCGCCGGCGGCGCCTACGTGCCGGCGATGAGCGACGAGACGGTCATCGTCAAGGAACAGGGCACCATCTTCCTCGGCGGCCCGCCGCTGGTGAAAGCCGCCACCGGCGAGGTGGTCAGCGCCGAGGAGCTGGGTGGCGCCGACGTGCACACGCGCATCTCCGGCGTCGCCGACCACCTGGCCGACAACGACCTGCAGGCGCTGGCGCGGGTGCGCGCCATCGTCGCCAACCTCAACTGGCGCAGGCCCGAACCGGGCGTCACGCTGCAGGCCGGCGAAGCGCCGCTGTTCGACGCCCGGGAACTGTATGGCGTGATCCCCGGCGACACCCGCAAACCCTACGACGTGCGCGAGGTGATCATGCGCATCGTCGATGGCTCGCGTTTCGACGAGTTCAAGCCGCGCTACGGCAACACCCTGGTCACCGGTTTCGCGCACGTGCACGGCCATCCGGTGGGCGTCATCGCCAACAACGGCATCCTGTTCTCCGAATCGGCGCTCAAGGGCGCGCATTTCATCGAGCTGTGCTGCCAGCGCGGCATCCCGCTGCTGTTCCTGCAGAACATCACCGGCTTCATGGTCGGCCGCAAGTACGAACACGGCGGCATCGCCAAGGACGGCGCCAAACTGGTGATGGCAGTGGCCAACGCGCGCGTGCCCAAGTACACGGTGGTGATCGGCGGCTCGTTCGGCGCCGGCAACTACGGCATGTGCGGCCGCGCCTATTCGCCGCACTTCCTGTGGATGTGGCCGAACGCGCGCATCGGCGTGATGGGCGGCGAGCAGGCCGCCAGCGTGCTGGCCACGGTCAAGCGCGACGGCATCGAAGGCAAGGGCGGGCAATGGTCGGCGCAGGAGGAGGATGCGTTCAAGCAGCCGATCCGCGACCAGTTCGAGCAGCAGGGCCACCCCTATTACGCCAGCGCGCGGCTGTGGGACGACGGCGTGATCGATCCCGCCGACACCCGCCGCATCCTCGGCCTGGCGCTGGCCGCCAGCCTCAACGCGCCCACGCAGGACACGCGCTTCGGCGTGTTCCGCATGTAACGGCGAACGGAGACCGGACATGTTCGACAAAATCCTGATCGCCAACCGCGGCGAAATCGCCTGCCGCGTCATTGCCACCTGCCGCCGCCTGGGTATCGCCACCGTGGCGGTGTATTCAGATGCCGACCGCGACGCGCGGCACGTGCGGCTGGCCGACGAGGCCGTCCGCATCGGCGCGGCGCCGGCGGCGGAGAGCTACCTGCGCGGCGATGCCATCCTCGACGCCGCGCGCCGCACCGGCGCACAGGCGATCCATCCCGGCTACGGCTTCCTGTCCGAGAACGCCGGCTTCGCCCGCGCCTGCGCCGAGGCCGGCATCGTCTTCATCGGCCCACCGGCCAGCGCCATCGATGCGATGGGCGACAAGAGCGCGGCCAAGGCGCTGATGCAGCAGGCCGGCGTACCGCTGACGCCGGGCTATCACGGCGAGCGGCAGGAGCCTGCGTTCCTGCGCGCGCAGGCCGACGCCATCGGCTATCCGGTGCTGATCAAGGCCAGCGCCGGCGGCGGCGGCAAGGGCATGCGCAGGGTCGAGGCCAGTGCGGATTTCGAAGCGGCCCTGGCCAGCTGCCAGCGCGAGGCGCAGTCGGCGTTCGGCAATGCGCACATGCTGGTGGAGAAGTACATCGAGCGCCCGCGCCATATCGAGATCCAGGTGTTCGGCGACGGCCACGGCAACGTGGTCCATCTGTTCGAGCGCGACTGCTCGGTGCAGCGCCGCCACCAGAAGGTGCTGGAAGAAGCGCCCGCGCCGGGCATGACGCCAGAGCGCCGCGCGGCAATGGGCAGGGCTGCGACCGACGCCGCCCGCGCGGTCGGCTACGTGGGTGCCGGCACGGTGGAGTTCATCGCCGCCCCGTCGGGCGAGTTCTGGTTCATGGAAATGAACACCCGCCTGCAGGTCGAGCACCCGGTGACGGAGATGATCACCGGCACCGACCTGGTCGAATGGCAGCTGCGCGTGGCCGCGGGCCAGAAGCTGCCGAAAACGCAGGACGAACTGCGCCTCCATGGCCATGCCATCGAGGCGCGGCTGTACGCAGAGGACGCCGACCGCGGCTTCCTGCCCTCCACCGGCACGCTGCGCCACCTGCGGCTGCCGCAGGCCAGCGCCAATGTGCGCGTGGATGCCGGCGTCGAGCAGGGCGATGCGATCACCCCGTACTACGACCCGATGATCGCCAAGCTGGTCGTCTGGGACGTGGACCGCGGACGCGCGCTGCTGCGCATGCGGCGTGCGCTGGCGCAGTGCCAGGCGGCCGGCGTCACCACCAACGCCGCCTTCCTGCATCGGCTGGTGGCGACCGCGTCCTTCCAGCACGCCGATCTGGACACCGCCCTGATCGAACGCGAACACGAAGCACTGGACATCGCGCATCACCCTGCCAGCGCCGCGGACTGGGCACTGGCCGCGGTGCTCGCCGTCGAGGAAAGCGCCTCCGCGACAGTCGAGGCCTCACCGTGGGCCATCGCCGACGGCTGGCGCCTGACCGGACCAGCAGCGCGTTCGATCACGCTGGAGCACCTGCAGCAGCAACAGACGCTGCAGGTACGCCGCGAGGCCGATGGCTGGGAGGTCCAAGGCGGCGACGCCACCCCGTTGCGGATCAGCGGCCATGCCGGAAGTGGGAGCTACGCATTGCAGATCGACGACCGCCTGCTCCGCGGCGAGGTCCTGCACGACGGCAGTGCGCTGTACGTCTTCGGCGACACCGGCCAGCGCCGCTACACCCTGCATGACCCGGTCGCCGATGCCGACAATCCCGGCGACCACGGCGGCAGCCTGCTCGCGCCGATGCCCGGCCGCGTCATCGCCCTGCTGGTCGAACCCGGCAGCAGGGTCGCCCGCGGCGCCCCGCTGCTGGTGATGGAAGCGATGAAGATGGAACACACCCTGCAGGCCCCGGCCGAGGGCGTGGTCAACGGCTATCGCGTGCGCGCGGGCGAACAGGTCGGCGATGGCGCGGTGCTGGTGGATTTCGAGGCGGACTGAGGTCGTAGTCCGCCCGGGACGGCGAACCTCAGGCGCCGCCCGGTGCGGGCCAGGCGCTTTGAAGCGGGTCCAGCTCGGCGGTCGTCCTTTCCTGCGCACGCCAGCCCATGCCGCAGATGGCCAACGGGCCTTCCTTCAGCGGATCGAGCGCAAGCACCTTCTCGATGTCGACTTCATTGATCGCCGAGGTAACGAAAGCGCCCAGCCCGCATTCGGTCGCGGCCATGTACAGCGCCTGCGACAGATGGCCGGCGTCGAGCATCATCGCGCGATAGACCTTGCGATGGTTGCGGTACTTCCAGAGGCTGCGCTCGAAGCGGCAGACGAAGACCACCAGCACCGCCGCATCCGCGAACCAGTGCTGGCCCGCCAGGAACCGCCGCGCCGCGTCCGCATCGAGCTCGCACTCCGGGACCACCGGCGTCAGCGCGTGCCGGAGCGGGTGATAGCGATAGAGGCCGGGCGCCAGGCCTTCCACGCGCTGCACCAGCAGGCACGCCTCCATGGGATGCAGGCCGCCGGCGGAGGGCACGTTCTTTTTCAGGAACACCAGGCCGGGCGCGGGTTCGAGTTGCGCATGCGCGCGGAACGTCTGCTGCAGGGCTGCCGCCAGCTGCGCCATCGACACGGAACGCCCAGGGTCGAAATTGCGGCAGGTCACTCGCCTGCGCCCCAGTGATTCCAGTGCGCTGGCGGGAACCTCCGGCAGGCCGATCTGCCCCGGCAGCGGCCCCTGATCCGACACCGCGGGCGGCGGGGAACCGAGCCGTTGGCGAAGATCGTGGGCCGTGACCAGCTGGCTCCTCTCCATGTCCGTCACGCTGTCCACGCCCTGCCAGCGCGAATGGCGGTGGTGGATCGCCGCCAGCGGCCACCAGTGGCCCTCTCCCGGCGTGGAACGGGACACGGGCCCGACGCCCGTTTCCGCATCGGGCACCTCTTCGGCCACCAACAGTTCCAGCGCCAGCAGCGAGTGCACCAGCGCCCTTGAATCCGCATCCGCAGGCAGGTCCTGCCAGTACTCGGCGCTGCACTGGAGCAGCCATTGCGCCTGCGCGGGGCTTACCCGCCGGTATTCGTCCAGGTGCGCCGCCCATACCCTGATCTCGACCCGGGTCCGTACTCCATCGCCCCCCGACAGCAGGTCGCCGATATCCAGGGATGGAATTTCATTCGGCTCGATTACCAAGGCACCACATCGACGTACTCGCACGCTGTTTCCTCATGACGGGCTCTGCAGGATGCCGGAAATCCCCCGCGCGGCGCGGCGGCCACATGGATGCTTATCGTTGGCCGGCACCATCATGCAGCCCGCTTGACCAGGTGTCGGGCGTTGTCACGGCGTAGAAACATTCCGCCAGTTGGGCTGGACCAATGAATCCGGCAGGTTTGGACTGTATGCTCGCGGCAGATCCTTCGCATCAGGCGGAGGCCACACACCACAGGGGACCCATGAACCACCATCACCACGGCAATGCCGCACACCCGCCGTTGAGTCAGGAAGTAGCGACGCACCTGCTTGACCTGTTGTCCGAAGACGATGCCTTCCGCGATCTGTTCGCGCAGGATCCGGAACAGGCGTTGGTCCAGTTGGGACTGTCGCCCGAACAGGCCGCGCTGGCGCTGCGCGGCCAAAGCTGCCTGCGCGTCACCACCGTGCTGGCGAGCAAGGAAGCGCTGCGTGCCGCACGCGAGCGCCTAATGCAGGGTCTTACCTGCGAGCAGCCGCACACCGTCATTTTCGCCTTCAACGACTGAGGCCCCCACGCTCGCGGCATCCCCCGCGAGCGTCTCCACCACGTTCATCACCAAGCACGCCTCGCCGCCCATCCGGTTGCCCCAGGCGGCGCCCGGGTGGCTGGAAAGCCAGGCCTGCTCCCGTCGGCTGCCCTGCGCGTCGCCCGCAGCCTGCTGGCCATCACGCATCGCCACATGCCACTGGGTCAGGGCGCTGGCTTTGCCAGCCGCACGCAACCGCCGCATCGCCTGCTGCGGGTCGCCCCGCAGCCGCCACTGGTCGGCGGCAACGACCGCATGCAGGGCCTCATTCCCGGGATCCCCCGAGCGCTGCACCAGTCTCGCCAGACGCTGCTCGTCCGCCGCACTCAGCGCACGCCCCGCGTAGCGCTGCTGCAGGCGGGCCGCCGCAAGCGTGTTGCCGGTCAGGTCGTCCAGTTCCCCGGCACCTGCGGCCTCGGCCATCCCGATGGCCTGCTCGAGCAGAGCGGCGAGCTCGGCCGCGGGCCGCACACCGGTGCGGTAACGGGCCACCAGGGCGCCCAGTTGCTGGGACAGGCGCGTCCCATTGCTGTCGCCCGCCGCCTTGGCGATTCCCGCCTCGGCAACCTGCACCGCGTCCGCGGCCCGCCCGGCAGCCAGCAGCGCCGCCACCCACTGCACGTGGATCAACGCACTGGAAGGCTCGCGTGCCGCGCTCGCCTCCAGCATGCGCAGGGCTTCGGGCAACTTGCCCTGCGCGGCCAGGGCCGAGGCATGGTGCCGGTTCGCCGGTGCCCCGGAAATCCGTTGCATCTGTTCGAAGCTGGCGATCGCGGCGTCGTACTTTTCCTGAGCCAGCTGGATCCGGCCCTTCAGTTCCCAGGAGACATAGCGCAGCGGCTCTTTGGATGCAGTCGCCGCGGTGACCGCCGTCAATGCCTCGTCCAGGTTGCCGTTGGTGAACTGGTCCCAGGCATAGTTCTGGTGGGCGGCGGCATAGTCCGGATATACCTCGCCGAGCAGGCGCCATTTCGCAGGGGCATGGCGCAGCGGCTGCGGCTCGAACTCGGCCGCCAGGGCTTCCATGTACAGGCGGTTGCGCATCGGCAGATGGTCAGGCAGCGCCAGCGCCCTGCGCAGATAGGGCTCGGCCTTTTCCGCATCGCCCTGCGTCATGTAGGTGCGGGTAATGCCGAGCAGCGCCAGCGCGAACTGCGGATCGATGTCCACCGCCTTCTGGTACAGCACGCGTGCGTCTTCCATCCGCCGCTGGTTGTAGACACTGTTGCCGGCGGCATACAACTTCAACGCATCGAGACTGGCGGTGGTGACTTCAGGCAGCGGCTGCGACAGATTCCGGATCGCATCGGAAGATTCGCCCAGGTGGTCGCGCACCGAACCGGCGATGCTGTCGATGGACGCCAGCAGGTCATCCATCTTCCAGACATCGCGGGTCAGCACATAGACGGTGGCCTGGGTCTGCGGATCGACTACTTCCACCGTCACCCGCAAGCGCCCGCCAACCTGCGCCAGCGTCGGCAGGACGACCGCACGGGCGCCATCGCGGATCGCGATCTCGCTGCCGATGGCGCGGTCGATGCGGGTTCCGCGCTGCCTGCGCATCCGCGCCAGGGTATCGCCGACGGTCATGTCGCTGAGCACGTTGAGATAGCGTGACTGCTCCAGGCTGATGCGCAACGCCTGTGCCATCGAGTCATCCAGCACGGCATTGCCGGTCAGGTTGCGTACGTCGCCCATCACCACCCAGTCGCGCTCGGCGAAGGCGATGGCCGGCTCCGGGCGCAGGATGAACCACGCACCGATGCCCAGGACCCCCAGCAGCGCCAGCTCCGCCACCAGGGCCACCGGGCGCCGCCACAGCGGCAGGTCGCGCCAAGCCTTGGGAGTGCTGCGCGGCATGCGCAGCGGGGCGAAGCCCGGCTCGCCGACCTCGAACACTTCCTGCGTGATCGGCACGCCCTTGAAGTGCCAGCGGCCGTGCGATTTCCACAGCAGGTGCTCGCTGCGCCCGCCCAGCTCGCGGGCGGAACGGCGCGCCAGCGATTCGGCCACGGCCGAAAGCAGGATCTGCCCCGGCCGCGCCAGCGCCATCAGTCGCGCGGCCAAGGGTTTGGCAAGGCCTTCGACCTCCAGCGGCTTGGCGCCGGCCTGCACCGCTTCGGCGCTGTTGTGCCAGGTCAGTACCTCGCCGACATGCATGCCGGTCCGCGCCTGCAGGCCGACGCCGCGCGAGCGCGCCAGCTCCTCCAGGCCCTGCCGGTAGTCCAGCGCGAACCCCAGCCCGTTGATCGGCCGGTCGAACAGCAACAGCAGGCCATCGGAGCGGTCGATCATCCGCCCCTTCCAGTGCTGCTGCAGGCGCAGCACCAGGCGGTCGTGTTCCTGGAACAGTTCCGCGGCCGCGGTATCGCCCAACCTCTCCACCAGAGCGACCGAATCGCACAGGTCGGTCAGCAGCAGCGTATGCAAGCGGGGGGCGGGGATATCCGCCATTGCGTCGTTGCCGCGCGCGGCCTGCTCCTGCCGCACGTCAGCCGGCTCCCAGCCAGTCCACCGGCCATTGCAGCCGGTTGCCGCCACGCCGCTTGGCCTCGTACAGGGCGCTGTCGGCATGGGCATACCAGTCGTTCCAGTCGCGCGCAGGATCGAGCAGGCAGGCGCCGATGCTCACCGGACAGACGCGCGGCACCGGTTGCGAGCGTTCCAGCAGGCCGTGCACCGCATGCAGGATGAAACCGGCCACATGCTCCAGCACCCCGGCGTCCGCGTCCTGCACCAGCAGGCAGAATTCGTCGCCGCCGAGGCGGCAGGCCAGCCCGCCGGGCTGCACCACCGAACGCAGGATGTTGGCGACCGCCTGCAGCACCCGGTCGCCCACCAGGTGGCCGTGCTCGTCGTTGACGCTCTTGAAGCGGTCGCAGTCGATCAGCAGCAGCCCCTGCGGCGGGTTCCGCGACGGCTGCCGGCATTCCTGCAGATAGAGGGTAAGCCCGCGGCGGTTGTACAGGCCGGTCAGTTCGTCGGTACGCACCAGCTCTTCGGTGTGGTTGAGCTGGTGGGTGGTGGTGTAGAGGTTGTCCAGCGCCGCTTCCAGGTCGTGGTTGCGGCGGCGCAGTTGCCGGATCAGCATCTGCTCGTTGGACACCACGCGCATGATCGTGCGGCGCAGGAAATAGGCGACCCGGCCGGGATCATGGTCCACGAGCTTCTGGAAATCGGGATGGCTCAGTTCGAACAGGGTCAGTTCCGTCGACGCGCGGGCATCGGCGCCGCGGCGATGGTCGCCGATCAGCAGGCCCAGTTCGCCGAAGAACTCGCCCGGCCCGAGGTACTTGACCACCAGGTCCTCGCCGAAATCGAGATCGACGATGCCGTTGACGATGACGAACATCCCATCGCCCGAATCGCCACGGCGGAACAGCATTTCCCCGGCCGCGACCTGGCGCTGCCGGCCGAACCGCGAGAACAGCGCGAATTCGTCGGGCGACAGAACGGGATGCACGATTTCGGCCATCGCCATGCGGGCGACGCCCAGTTCGCGTTCTTCGGCCATGATTGCAGCACTGTCGCTGGTCATTCCCTCAGCCCCACCGCCCCGTCGTCCCCTGGGGCCAGCGCGGAAGGATAGCACCGGCGCAAAGCATGCGGGATGCCGCAATCCGGCATCCCTCCCATTCATGCCGCAGCGGCGCGACGGACGGCCGCCGCGGCCGCCCGCCCTCCATACCCGAAAGCTCAAAAAAGTATCGATGCGAGCCGGTCAGGCCGCCTTGCCCGGCTGGAACTGCGCTTCCTCGGTGGAACCGGTCAGCGCGGTGACGCTGGAAGCGCCGCCCTGGATCACCGTGGTCACGTCGTCGAAGTAGCCCGCACCCACTTCCTGCTGGTGCGAGACGAAGGTGTAACCCTGCCCGCGCGCCGCGAACTCCGGCTCCTGCACCTGTTCCACATAGTGGCGCATGCCTTCGCCGCGGGCGTAGTCCTGGGCGAACCTGAAGGTGTTGAACCAGTTGATGTGGATGCCGGCCAGGGTGATGAACTGGTACTTGTAGCCCAGCGCCGCCAGTTCATCCTGGAAGCGGGCGATGGTGCGGTCGTCCAGGTTCTTCTTCCAGTTGAACGAGGGCGAGCAGTTGTAGGACAGCAGCTTGCCGGGGCTGGCGGCATGCACGGCCTGGGCGAACTCGCGGGCGAAGCCCAGGTCCGGGGTGCCGGTCTCGCACCACACCAGGTCGGCGTGCGGGGCATAGGCCACGCCGCGGCTGATCGCCTGCTCCAGGCCGTTCTTCACGCGGTAGAAGCCCTCGGCGGTGCGCTCGCCGGTGACGAACGGGGCGTCGTTGGGGTCGAAGTCGCTGGTCAGCAGGTTGGCCGCCTCGGCGTCGGTACGGGCCAGCACGATGGTCGGCACGCCCAGCACGTCGGCCGCCAGGCGCGCGGCCGACAGCTTCTGGATCGCCTCCTGGGTCGGCACCAGCACCTTGCCGCCCATGTGGCCGCACTTCTTCACCGCCGCCAGCTGGTCCTCGAAATGCACCGCGGCGGCACCGGCGGTGATCATGTTCTTCATCAGCTCATAGGCATTGAGCACGCCGCCGAAGCCGGCCTCGCCATCGGCGACGATGGGCAGGAAGAAGTCGATCGCGTCCTCGGCCTTGAGCTTGCCGTCGATGATGTTCTTCCACTGGATCTCGTCGGCGCGCTGGAAGGTGTTGTTGATGCGGCGGACCATGGCCGGCACCGAGTCGTAGGCGTACAGCGACTGGTCCGGGTACATGGTCTCGGAGGTGTTGCCGTCGGCGGCCACCTGCCAGCCGGACAGGTACACCGCTTCCAGCCCCGCCTTGGCCTGCTGCATCGCCTGGCCGGCGCTGATCGCACCGAAAGCATTGACGTAGCCCTTCTTCGAAGCGCCATTGACCAGCTCCCACAGGCGCTCGGCGCCGCGCTTGGCCAGGGTGTGCTCGGGCTGCACGCTGCCGCGCAGGCGCACCACGTCGGCGGCGCTGTAGGTGCGCTTGATGCCGGTCCAGCGCGGATTGCTGTCCCAGTCGTGCTGCAGGGCGTCGATCTGTTGCTGATGGGTGCTCATGGTGTAACTCCTTGGGGTCGCGTGGCTTGCTTGCGGGGCGGCTTCCGTCGTGAAGGGGCTTCACCGGGAAAGCTCCGTCGCGGCTGAAACCGCTCCTACGAGGAAGGACAGGTACGGGGAAAGGACAGGAAGGAAGGAAACCGTCAGTCGATCTGCCGGTACGCCGGCAGGGTCAGGAACTCGGCCAGTCCGTCGGCGCGGCTGAGCTCGTCGAGCAGGTCGATGGCCTGGGCGATGTGGCCGCCGCCGGGCAGCGCGGCGGTGTCGCCGAGCCGCGCAGGCAGCGCGCGCAGCGTGCTCTGCAGCAGGGCGAAGTCGATCGCCGTGCCGTCGTCCAGGTGCTGGTTGCCGGCATGCAGCCACTGCCAGATCTGGCTGCGGCTGATCTCGGCGGTGGCGGCGTCCTCCATCAGGTTGTGGATCGGCACGCAGCCATTGCCGTCCAGCCACGCGGCCATGTAGCGCACGCACACTTCCACGCTGTTCTCGAAGCCGGCGCGGGTGATGGTGCCGGCGCAGGGCGCGATCAGGTCGTCGCGGCAGACCTGCACATCGCGACGCAGCACGTTGTGCTGGTTCGCGGCCGGCATGTATTCGTCGAAGATCGCGCGCGCCACCGGGATCAGCGCCGGATGCGCCACCCAGGTACCGTCGTGGCCGGCGGTGACCTCGCGCAGCTTGTCCGCGCGCACCCGCGCCATCGCCTGTTCGTTGGCGGCCGCGTCATGGTTGATCGGGATCTGCGCGGCCATGCCGCCCATCGCATGCGCGCCGCGGCGGTGGCAGGTCTGGATCAGCAGTTCCGAATAGGCCTTCAGGAACGGCTGGGTCATCGTCACCTGGCCACGCTCGGGCAGCACCTTGTCCGCATGCCGGCGGAAGGTCTTCAGGTAGGAAAAGATGTAGTCCCAGCGCCCGCAGTTCAGGCCGGCGATGCGCCCGCGCAGCGCGTGCAGGATCTCGTCCATCTCGAAAACCGCCGGCAGCGTCTCGATCAGCACCGTGACCTTGATCTGCCCGTGCGGCAGGCCGAGCATGCCTTCGATGTGCGACAGCGCCGCCTCCCACAGCGCCGCCTCCTCCATCGACTGCAGCTTGGGCAGGTAGAAGTACGGGCCGCGGTCACGGCGCATCAGCGCGCGGGCGTTGTGGAAGGCGAACACCGCAGCGTCGAACAGGCCGCCGGCGATCGGCTGGCCGTCGACCAGCACGTGCTTCTCGTCCAGGTGCCAGCCGCGCGGCCGCACGATCAGCACCGCCTGCTCCTCGAACGGGCGCAGCGCGTAGTGCTTGCCGGGCTTGCCGCCCACCGCCGGCGCCGTGTAGTCGAGGTCGCCGCGCACCGCACTGGCCAGCGCCTGCTGGCCGGCCAGCAGGTTGCGCCAGGTCGGCGAGGTCGAATCCTCGAAGTCGGCCATGAACACCCGGGCACCGGAGTTCAGCGCGTTGATCACCATCTTCGGATCGGTCGGGCCGGTGATCTCGACGCGACGGTCCTGCAGCGCGGCCGGGATCGGCGCCACCGTCCAGTCGCCTTCGCGGATGGACGCGGTGTCGGCGCGGAAGTCCGGCAGGCCGCCCTGGTCGAAAAAGGCCTGGCGCTGGCGCCGCGCCGCCAGCCGCGCCTGCCGCTCGGGCTCCACCGCCCGGTGCAGCGACACCAGCAGTGCCAGCGCCCCGGCCGGCAGCAGCGCCGCCTGGCCGGCGAGCCGGGCGGCCACGGTGATGCCCGGGGTCGGGCGGGCGGGAACGGACGGGATGGCGGCGGCGACGGCGGACATGGCGGAAACCTGCGTGTGTCGGGGATTCCACCGTGCCGCCGGAGCGGCTTATTTATCAAAACAGTTTTTGCAATATCCAACATAAGTTGTGCTAATAATAGACCGGGATGACCGGAAACAAGCCCGCAAGTCCGCGTTTTTCCTACAAGTCCGACCGGCTCAAGCCGCTGCGCGCGTTCTGCCAGACGGTCCGCCTGGGCTCGGTTTCGCGTGCGTCGGAGGCCCTGTTCGTCAGCCAGCCGGCGGTGAGCCTGCAGTTGCAGGCGCTGGAACGGGAGCTGGGGGTGGTGCTGTTCGAGCGCAGCGGCCGGCGCCTGGTGCCCAGCCGCGAGGGCCAACTGCTGTACGAGATGGCGCAGCCGCTGGTGGAGAGCCTGGACGGGCTGGAGGCCAGCTTCCGCGACAAGGTCCGCGGGCTGGACGCGGGCGAACTGACCGTCGCCGCGAATTCGTCGACGATCCTGTACCTGCTGCCGAAGATCGTCGAGGAGTTCCGCCAGCGCCATCCCGAAGTGCGGCTCACCCTGCAGGACGCGATCAGCGCCGACGGCACCGAACTGCTGCGCAGCGACGCCGCCGACCTGGCCGTCGGCTCGATGCTGGATGTGCCGGGCGACCTGAGCTACGCGCCGGTCTACGACTTCGAGCAGGTGCTGATCGCCCCGCGCGGACACCCGCTGGCCGGCAGGCGCGAGCTCACCCTGGAAGACCTCTCGTCCTGCCCGCTGATCCTGCCGCCGAAGCGGCAGATCACCTGGCGGCTGGTGGACCTGGTGTTCCAGCGCCACCGCGTGCCCTACACCGTGGCACTGGAGGTCGGCGGCTGGGAGGTGATCAAGCAGTACGTGGCGATGGGCATGGGCATCTCCATCGTCACCGCGCTGTGCCTCAACGAAGCCGACCGCGAGCGGCTGGCGATCCGCCCGATGGCGCGTTACTTCCCCAAGCGCAGCTACGGGGTAACGGTGCGCCGCGGCAAGGTGCTTTCGCCGCAGGCGCGCGCCTTCATAGAGCTGATCCGCCCGGATCTGTTCGCCCCGCGCCAGTACGACGACACCGGGCCTTCGGAGCGGTGAACGCCGCGTCCGGCCGGCGGCCTCCGGCTTAACGCTTGATGCCCGCTTCCGCGCTAGCGTTGCCGCACCCGCCAGCGCGGCCTACCGGAGTTTCGCCATGGATCGCACTCTGCTGTTCGCTGTCAGTCTCGCCCTCACACTCAGCCTTTCCGCCTGCAACGGCACGCCGGCCGGCAGCGACGCGCAGATGGCGCCAACCGCCGCCGCGCCGGCCGCTCCGCCCGAACTCATCCCGCGCGATGCCCTGTTCGGCAACCCCGAACGCGCCAACGTGCAGATCAGCCCCGACGGCAGATACCTGGGCTGGGTCGCCGCGGTCGACGGCGTGCTGAACGTCTGGGTCGCCCCGGCCGACGACATCGGCAAGGCGCGCGCGGTGACCGAGGACAAGGCGCGCGGCATCCGCCAGTACTTCTGGAGCCACCGGCCGGACACCCTGCTGTACCTGCGCGATACCGGCGGCGACGAGAACTTCCACCTGTTCTCGGTGGACCTCGGCTCCGGGCAGGCGCGCGACCTGAGCAACTTCCCGAACACCCGCGCCGAGGTGGTCGGCGTCAGCCACCTGCATCCGGAGTCGGTGCTGGTGGCGATGAACGACCGCGACCCGAAATGGCACGACCTGTACCGAGTGGACCTGGCCAGCGGCCAGCGCACGCTGCTGCAGAAGAACAGCCAGCAGATCGCCGGCTACATCGCCGACCCGGATTTCAAGGTCAGGATGGCCAGCCGCGCGCGTGACGACGGCGGCAACGACCTGCTCGAACCCGACGGCAAGGGCGGCTGGAAGGTCAGCGGCGAAATCCCGTTCGCCGACTCGCTGACCAGCTTCCCCGGTGGCTACACCAGCGACGGCAGGACCCAGTACTTCTTCGATTCGCGCGGCCGCGACACCGCGGCGCTGTACGCCATCGATACCGGCACGGGCGCGAAGACGCTGGTCTTCGAGGATGCCCGCGCCGATATCAGCGACGCCCTCGACGAGCCGACGACCCAGCGCGCGCAGGCGGTGGCGGTCAATTACCTGAAGAACGAGTGGAAGGCGATCGATCCCGCCGTCGCCCCCGACCTGGAGAAGCTCAAGGCCATCGGCCCCGGCAGCTTCAGCGTCACCTCGCGCACGCTCGACGACAAGACCTGGATCGTCGCCTACTCCGCCGCCGAAACGCCGGCCGCGTACTACCGCTATGCGCGCGGCGGCACACCGGAAAAACTGTTCTCCGCGCGCCCGGCGCTGGAAGGCAAGGCGCTGGTGGCGCAGTGGCCGCAGGAAATCCGCTCGCGCGACGGCCTGACCCTGGTCAGCTATCTCACCCTGCCCCGGACCGCGGACGCCAATGGCGACGGCAAGGCCGACGCACCGGTGCCGCTGGTGCTGCTGGTGCATGGCGGGCCGTGGGCGCGCGACGACTATGGCTACAACGGCTATCACCAATGGCTGGCCAACCGCGGCTATGCGGTGCTGGCGGTCAACTACCGCGGTTCCACCGGCTTCGGCAAGGCTTTCACCAATGCCGGCGACGGCGAATGGGCCGGCAAGATGCACGACGACCTGATCGATGCGGTGGACTGGGCAGTCAAGAACGGCGTCACGACCAAGGAGCAGGTCGCGATCATGGGCGGCAGCTACGGCGGTTACGCCACCCTGGTCGGGCTGACCTTCACCCCCGAGACGTTCAAGTGCGGCGTGGACATCGTCGGCCCGTCGAACCTCGACACGCTGCTGTCCACCATCCCGCCGTACTGGGCCGCGTTCTTCGAACAGTTCGCCAGGCGCGTCGGCGATCCGCGCACCGCGGCCGGCAAGCAGCTGCTGGCCGAACGCTCGCCGCTGACCCGCGTCGCCAGCATCAGCAAGCCGCTGCTGATCGGCCAGGGCGCCAACGACCCGCGCGTGCACCAGGCCGAGAGCGACCAGATCGTCAAGGCGATGACCGAAAAGCACATCCCGGTCACCTACGTGCTGTTCCCGGACGAAGGCCATGGCTTCGCGCGCCCGGAGAACAACAAGGCGTTCAACGCCGTGACCGAAGGCTTCCTGGCGCAATGCCTGGGCGGCCGCGCGCAACCCATCGGCACCGACTTCAACGGTTCGAGCATCACCGTGCCGGCCGGCGCGGACGGCGTGCCCGGCCTGGCCGACGCGATCCGCACCCACGTCCAGGACATCCGCCGCTGAGGCGGGCGTAATGCAGGCGGCCCGGTCCATGGGATCGGGCCGCTTCCCGCGGCGCGGCGCGGCCGCTCAAGGCGCGCAGTCGCAGCCCTTCCAGCCCGCCTGCTTGCTGGTCCGGCCGATGCCCGGGTTGAAGGTATTGCTCGGGTCCAGGCGCCGGTAGAAATCGGCCAGCGCGGGTTTGGCCGGATACAGATGGCCGACGTTGTGCTCGGCCGGATATTCGGCGCCGCGCGCGTCCAGAAGCGCCCACATCGCGTGCTCGATCGCCAGCGGATCCTCGCCCTTGCGCGCGATGTAGTCCTGGTGGAACACGTGGCACAGGAAGTGGCCGTAATACAGCTTGTGCAGCAGGCGCGCATCGAGATCGGCCGGCAGCCGCTCGAACCAGTCGCGGTCGTCGCGGCGCAGCGCGATGTCCAGCGCGACGATGTCCTCGACGCGGTCGCGGTGCGCCTCGCGGTAGCGCACCGCCGCGCTGGCGATGGCGAAGCGGTGCAGGAAGGCCTTGCGCCCCTCATCGGCACTGCAATGGAAGAAGCCGCCTTCGTGGCCGTCGAAGAAGCCGCGCAGCCAGGCCTCGGTTTCCGCCGCGTCACGCGCGGAAACCTTCAGCAGCAGGTGGTGTTCATAGCGCTGGCGGAACTGGCCCATGCGCGGCGGCAGGTGCGCGGGCAGCAGCCCGGCCAGCGCCTGCAGCGCGCGGTCGCTCGCGCCGCGCAGGCCCAGCCGCTCGAACCAGCCGTCGATGCGGCTCTTCCACGCGAACACGGCCGGCACGCGCGCGGTGCCGAGCCTGTCGATCAACAGGAACACGTCCTTGCCGTAGCGCTCGCCGATGTCGTACGCATCGCGGTGGATGTACTCGCCGGAAATCGGCAGGCGCTCGAAGCCGGTGAGCAGCTGCCGGCGGATCGCGGTCAGGCTTTCGGTGCGGTTGCTGCCGATGTAGAAGACCTCCGCCGGCTCCTTCTCGAAGGTGTCCAGGCGTACCGCGAACACCGCCAGCTTGCCGGCCGACCCTGCGGCTTCGTAATGCCGCGCCGGATCCGCGTTGAAGCGCGCCGGCGTGGCGGCATCCACCTGCCGCACCTGCGCGGCGTAATCCGGATCGGACGCGGCGCGGCCCTCGCCGGCGCCGACATCGGCCGCCGTGTAGCCGCCGGCCTGCAGGCGCTGCAGGATTTCCTCCGGGCTCCCGCCCAGCGCGATGCCGAGATGGTTGACCAGGCGCAGCCGGCCATCGGCACCGACCTGCGCGAACAGCGCCATCTCGGTATAGGCCGGCCCGCGCCGCACCAGCGCGCCGCCGGAGTTGTTGCAGATGCCGCCCAGCACCGAAGCGCCGATGCACGAGGAACCGATCACCGAATGCGGTTCGCGGCCCAGCGGCGCCAGCACCTTTTCCAGCCGGTCGAGCGTGGCGCCGGGCAGGCACAACACCTGGCGGCCGCCGTCCAGCAACTGGATGCCGGCCAGGCGCAGCGTGCTGACCAGCACGACGGGCCGTCCGTAGTCGTCGCCATCGGGCGTGGAGCCGCCGGTCAGGCCGGTATTGGCCGCTTGCAGGATGATCGCCGCACCGCCCTCCACCGCCGCCTGCAGCGCGCGCCACAGTTCCAGCAGCGTGCCCGGCCGCACCACCGCCAGCACCGGGCCATCGCCGAAGCGATAGCCCCTGCGGAAACGGCGCGTGGCCTTGTCGCCGGTCAGCACATGGCCGGCGCCGACCGCTCCGCGCAGGCGCGCCAGCAGCGCGTCGCTCACGGCAGCCGCACCAGCGAGTCGCGGCCGATGTCGGCGATGCGGCGCGCGCCGGTCAGGGTCATGGCTACCTGCATCTCTTTTGCGATCAGGTCGAGAAGATTCGCGACGCCGGCTTCGCCCTGCGCGGCCAGCGCATAGACGAAGGCGCGGCCGAGCAGCACGCCGTCGGCGCCAAGCGCCAGCATGCGCACCACGTCCAGGCCGTTGCGGATGCCCGAATCGGCAAGGATCTTCAGCTCGCCCTGCACCGCATCGGCGATCGCCGGCAGCGCGCGCGCGGTGGACGGCACGCCGTCGAGCTGGCGGCCGCCATGGTTGGAAACGACGATGCCGTCGGCGCCGAACTTCACCGCGTCGCGCGCGTCGTCCGGGTCGAGGATGCCCTTGATCAGCATCGGCCCCTTCCAGAACTCGCGGATCCACTCCAGGTCCTTCCACGAAATCGACGGGTCGAAGTTGCTGCCCAGCCAGCCGATGTAGTCCTCCAGCCCGGTCGGGTGGCCACGGTAGGCGGAGATGTTGCCCAGGTCATGCGGACGCCCGCACAGGCCCACGTCGAAGGCCCAGCGCGGATGGGTCGTCGCCTGCAGGTAGCGGCGCAGCGCCGCGTGCGGGCCGCTCATGCCCGAATGCGCGTCGCGGTAGCGCGCACCCGGCACCGGCATGTCCACGGTGAACACCAGGGTGGTGACGCCCGCCGCCTGCGCGCGTTCCAGCGCGTTGCGCATGAAGCCACGGTCGCGCAGCACATACAGCTGGAACCACATCGGCCGCCTGATCGCCGGCGCCACCTCCTCGATCGGGCATACCGAGACCGTTGACAGGGTGAACGGAATGCCGCGGCTGTCGGCCGCGCGCGCGGCCTGCACTTCGCCGCGGCGCGCGTACATGCCGGTCAGCCCGACCGGCGCCAGCGCCACCGGCATCGCCAGTTTCTCGCCGAACAGTTCGGTGGCCAGGCTCAGGTCGGCCATGTCGCGCAGTACGCGCTGGCGCAGGGCGATGTCGGCCAGGTCGGACACGTTGCGCCGGAGCGTGTGCTCGGCATAGGCGCCGCCGTCGATGTAATGGAACAGGAACGGCGGCAGGCGGCGCTGCGCGGCCGCGCGGTAGTCGGTGGAGGCGGAGATGATCATGGGTCGGCCGTGGAAGAAGGCAGGCGCGAGGCGCGCGCGCGCCGGGCCTCGTTGTCGTCGAGCGTGCGCAGCGTGGTGTGCACGAACTCCAGGTGGGCCAGCGCGGCGGCGCGCGCGCGCACGGGATCGCCGGCCAGCACCGCGTCCATCATTTCCCGGTGCTGGTCGGACAGCGGCGAGAAGGTGCGCGGCGAGGTGTACAGGCGTTCCCGGCTCTGCGAGATGTTGGTCTGCAGCAGGTCGAACAGGCCGCGCATCACCTGCAGCAGCACCAGATTGTGCGAGGCCTCGGCGATGGACAGGTGGAAATCGGCGTCGGCGCTGGCCTCGCCGGCAGGATCGTCCTTGCCATGCGCGTCCATCATCGTCTGGAAGGCCTGGGCGATGCGCTCGCGGTCTTCGGCGGTGGCGCGCAGCGCGGCATGCCACGCTGCCGCGCCTTCCAGCGCATGACGGATCTCCAGCACGTCGAAGCGGTATTCCGGGTCGCCCTGGAACAGCGGCAGGTAAGGCGCCAGCGGCTCGTCGATGGCCTGTCGCGCGCGTGCCGCCGGTTCGGCCACGAAGGTGCCGCCACCGACCCGCGCGCTCAGCAGGCCCTGGCTGCTGAGCTGGGCGATGGCCTCGCGCAGCGCGGTACGCGACACGCCCAGCTGCACCGCCAGCGTGCGCTCGGCGGGCAGGCGGTCGCCGGCCTGCAGCTGTTGCTCCTGAACCAGCGCGCGCAGCTGCGCGGCGACCCGGTCCGATACCCGCTGCGGAGTTCCGCGATGCATGTTCATGCCGCCATTGTGCCGCCCCGCACCGTGAAGCCGCGTCGCGTACCGGCCATGGCGCTCACGGGATCATCCACGTCAGCCACCATGCCTGCGCGCTGGTGATGAGCCCGACCAGCACCGTGAACGCGAGGCTGTGGCGGATGGTGAAGCGGAACAGGTCCGCCTCCTTGCCGGCCAGTCCCACCGCGGCGCAGGCGATGGCGATGGACTGCGGCGAGATCATCTTGCCGGTGACGCCGCCGGTGGTGTTGGCCGCCACCAGCAGCACGTCCGATACGCCGATCTGCTGCGCAGTGGTGGCCTGCAGCGCCGAGAACAGCGCGTTGGACGAGGTATCCGAACCAGTCAGGAACACGCCCAGCCAGCCCAGGAACGGCGAGAAGAAGGTGAACGCATCGCCGGTATGCGCCAGGGCCAGCGCCAGCGTCGCCGACAGCCCGGAATAGTTGGCGATGAAGGCGAAGGCCAGCACCATGCCGATGGAATAGATCGGCGTTTTCAGCTCGCGCACGGTCTCGCCGAAGGTGGACAGCGCAGCCCTGGCCGGCATGCGCAGCACGAGGATGGAGATCAGCGCCGCCAGCAGGATCGAGGTGCCGGTGGCCGAGAACCAGTCGAACTTGTACACCGCCTCGTAGGCGGAGGGCGTATCGACGATCGGCGGCATCTTCCGCACCAGCTTGTCCAGGCCGGGCACCTGCAGTTTCAGCACCCAGCCTTCCAGCGCGCCGCCGGCGGCGAACAGCGCCTTGAACGGCTTGATGCTCCACAGCGTGACCAGGGCGGTGAGGACCAGGAACGGCGACCACGCGCGCGCGATCTGCCCGGCGCTGTGGCGCGGCGCCTGCTGCGCCAGCGTCACGGCCTCGGCGCTGGCCTCGGTCTCGAAGCGGAAGATGCGCCGCGGCTTCCAGCGGCGCAGGAACAGGGTCAGGCACACCAGCGAGGCCAGCGAGGCGGTGATGTCCGGTAGTTCCGGGCCGATGAAGTTGGACGTCAGGTACTGGGCGAGCGCGAACGAACCGCCGGCCACCAGCACCGCCGGCCAGGTTTCGCGGATGCCGCGCCAGCCATCCATGATCGCCATGATCCAGAACAGCACGACCAGGGTCAGGAACGGCAGCTGGCGGCCGGCCATCTGCCCGATCTCGAACGCGTCCAGCCCGGTGACCTGGCCGGCGACGATGATCGGGATGCCCATCGCGCCGAACGCCACCGGCGCGGTGTTGGCGATCAGGCACAGGCCTGCCGCGTACAACGGCTTGAAACCCAGCCCGACCAGCAGCGCGGCGGTGATCGCCACCGGCGCGCCGAAGCCGGCCGCGCCCTCCAGGAACGCGCCGAAGGCGAAGCCGACCATCAGCATCTGCAGGCGCTGGTCCTCGGTCACCGACAGGATCGAGGCGCGGATGATGTCGAACTGGCCGGTCCTGACCGAAATCTTGTACAGGAACACCGCGCCCAGGATGATCCAGGCGATCGGCCACAGGCCGTAGACGAAGCCGTACAGCGCCGCGCCCAGCGCCTGCAGCGGCGGCATGCGGTAGAACAGCAGCGCCACGCCCAGGGCGATGGCCACGGTGAGCGTGCCGGCCAGCCAGCCCTTCATGCGCAGCACGGCGAGCGCGACGAAGAAAAAGGCGATGGGCAGCAGCGCGATCAGGCTGGACAGCCAGATATTGCCGGCCGGGTCGTACAGTTGTTCCCAAGGCTGCATGTCGACTCCCCATTGGACAGGACAGCGCCTGCACGCGGCAGGCATGGCACGGCGTCGCATATTGGTATTACCAATATGCAACAACCGGACCGACGGATGCAGATGGAATCAGGCGCTCCGTGGAGAGCGCATTAGAGCACAGCTATTTTCTGGATATTGGACAGACCAATTTGAAGGAAAGCCGGATACACACACGGCCAATGCAGCACGACTACAGCGCCCGCCACTCCATGCCCTCGCCCCGGCGCCAGAACACCGCGCGCGCCTTGCCGTACACGGTGTCGGCATCGACCAGTCCGAAGAAGCGGCCGTCGAAGCTGTTGCCTCGATGGTCGCCCAACACCAGCAGCTTGCCCTCGGGAATGGTGATGCCGTCGATGTCCGGACCGCCGCCGGCATCCAGGTCCAACGTCACCTGCTTCGCGCCGAAGCTTTCCTGCCGTGGCTCCTGGTTCAGCGGCAGGCCGTTGATGCGCAGGTAACCGCCGTGCAGTTCGACGTGGTCGCCAGCCACCGCCACCACCCGCTTGATCAGCCGCGTGCCGTCGGCCGGCGAATCGAACACGGCCACGTCGCCGCGCTGCGGGTGGCCGGTGTCGAGCAGGCGGATGCCGGTGAACGGCAGGCGCAGGCCATAGGCGCGCATGTCCACCATGACATGGTCGCCGGGCTGCAGCGTCGGCTGCATCGAGCCGCTGGGCACCTGGTAATGATTGGCCAGGGTGTCGCGCGCCGCGCCCAGCAGCAAAAGCATCGCCGCCAGCGGCAGCGCTTCGCGGCGCAGCCAGGCCAGCACGGGGTGGGCGGAAGCGGCGCGGTCGTCGCGGGTCATGGCGGGACTCCATCGGCAGGTCCAGCATCGACTGCCGGCCTTCGTGGAAAGTTCCTGGCTTCGTGGACGCATCGGCAATGCCGGGCAAGCCCGGCTGACGGACGATCGCCGCGCGTCGGACCTGTAGATGCGGGGCTTGCCCCGCATGGGCATTGCCGGTGAAGCCCCGCATCTACGGCGTGTGGATAGGCGTTGCCCCTCCGCCCAAGGAGGGCGGCAACAAAAAAGCGGGAGGGTCGCCCCTCCCGCTTCGATGCCGCCAGGCTTACTTCAGCCCGCGGTTCTTCAGCAGCGGCTCCACGCTCGGATCCTTGCCGCGGAACTCGCGATAGGCGGTGGCCAGATCGCGGGTGTTGCCGATGGACAGGATCTTGTCGCGGAACACCTGGCCGTTCTCGCGGGTCAGGCCGCCATGTTCCTTGAACCACTCGAAGGCGTCGTGGTCGATCATCTCCGCCCAGAAATAGGCGTAATAGCCGGCCGAATAGCCGCCGCCCCAGATGTGGTCGAAGTAGCTGCTGCGGTAGCGCGGCGGAACCTGCGCCAGATCGACGTGGTACTTCTTCAGCGCATCGGCCTCGAACTTGTCCACGTCCTGCTGCGGCGCGTCGGCGCCCTGCGTGTGCCAGGCCAGGTCCAGCAGCGCCGCGGCCAGGTACTCGGTGGTGGCGTAGCCCTGGTTGAAGGTCTTGGCCTTGGCGATCTTGTCCACCAGCGCCTGCGGCATCGCCTCCTTGCTCTGGTAATGCTTCGCATAATTGGCGAACACCTTCGGGTCCGACGCCCAGTGCTCGTTGAACTGCGACGGGAACTCGACGAAGTCGCGCGGCACGCCGGTGCCGGCCACGCTCGGGTACTTGGTGTTCGAGAACATGCCGTGCAGGGCGTGGCCGAACTCATGGAACATGGTGGTCACGTCGTCCCAGCTCAGCAGCGCCGGCTGGCCGGCGGCGGGCTTGGTGAAGTTGCACACGTTGTAGACCACCGGCCTGGCGCCGGTCAGCCCGTCCTGCTCGACGAACACGTCCATCCACGCACCGCCGGACTTGCTGTCGCGCTTGTAGTAGTCGGCATAGAACAGCGCCAGCGGCTTGCCGTCGGCGTCGCTGACCTCGAACACGCGCACGTCAGGGTGGTAGACCGGGATGTCCTTGCGTTCCTTGAAGGTCAGGCCGTAGAGCTGGTTGGCGGCGAAGAAGACGCCGTTCTGCAGCACGTTGTCCAGTTCGAAGTACGGCTTGATCTGCGCTTCGTCCAGGTCGTACTTGGCCTTGCGCACCTGCTCGGCGTAGAAGTCCCAGTCCGAGGCCGCGGCCTTGAAGCCGCCGTTCTGCGCATCGACCACCTTCTGGATCTCGGCCAGCTCGCCGCGCGCCTTGGCGGTCGCCGCCGGCACGGTGTCGGTCAGCAGCTTCAGCGCATTGGCCGGGTTCTGCGCCATCTGGTCGGTGAGGTTGTAGGCGGCGTAGCTCGGGAAGCCCAGCAGCTTGGCCTTGGCCGCGCGCAGCTGCGCCAGGCGCTGGATGATCTTGCGGGTGTCGTTGGCATCGCCATGCTCGGTACGGGTTTCCGAGGCCTCCAGCACCTTGGCGCGCAGGTCGCGGTCCTGCAGGGACATCAGCACCGGCTGCTGGGTGGTGTTCTGCAGCGCGAGCACCCACTTGCCGTCGAGCTTGCGGCCCTTGGCGTCTTCGGCCGCCGAGGCGACGTCGCCCTCGGACAGGCCGGCCAGCCGCGCCTTGTCCTCGACCACCACCGCACCGGCAGCGGTAGCCGCGACCAGCTTGTTGTGGAAATCGTTGGCCAGCGTGGCTTCCTCGGCGTTGTACTGCTTCAGCGTTTCCTTGTCGGTGTCGCTGAGCTGGGCGCCGGCCTTGACGAAGCCCTTGTAGGTTTCCTCGACCACGCGCAGCTGTTCCGGATCGAGCCCGGCGCCGGCGCGCGCGTCGTAGACCTCCTTCACCCGCTCGAACAGCTTGGCGTCCAGGTGGATCGCATCGCTGTGCGCGGCCAGTTTCGGGATCACCTCTTCCTGGATCTTCTGCCGCTCCGGGTTGGTATCGGCCTGCACCACGCTGAAGAACACGCGGCTGGTGCGGTCGAGGATGGCGCCGGATTTCTCCAGCGGCAGCAGGGTGTTGTCGAAAGTGGCAGGTTCGGTGTTGTCGGTGATCTGCCCGATCTCGGCCAGCTGCTGGCGCATGCCCTCCTCGAACGCCGGCAGGTAGTCGCCATCCTTGATCTTGTCGAAGGCCGGCGCCTGGAACGGCAGCGCGCTGGCGGTCATGAACGGATTGGCCGAGGCATCGGCCGGCTGGCCGGCAGTGGGGGTCTCGGTGGTCACGGGGGCGGTGGACTCCTTGCCGGAACAGGCCGCCAGCGCAAGGCTGATGGCGGCGGCCAGAATGACGGTACGCGACATGTAACGTGCTCCTGTGGGACGGGTTGCGTGCGATCGCAAACCCTACTCCGTCGGCCGCGGACTGGCATGTGCCGATGGTGGCGTGTGGGTACGCGGCGCCTGTCGTTTGGCTCAGTCCGCACGCCCGCGACGCAGCGTGGCGAAGGCGGCCAATGCCCCCTCCCGGCCCGCGGCCAGCTCCACCTGCGGCCGTGCCGGGTAGCCCGGCGCCAGCCGGCGCGCCAGTTCAGGATGCTCCCACGGCGCGAAACGCGCCGGCAGCGGCAGGCCCGCCAGCTCCGGCACCCAGCGCGCGACATAGGCGCCATCCGGGTCGAACCGCCGCGCCTGGCTGACCGGATTGAACACGCGGAAGTACGGCGCCGCGTCGGCACCGGTACCGGCGGTCCACTGCCACCCCTGGGTGTTGTTGGCCAGGTCGGCATCCACCAGCGTGTCCCAGAACCAGCGCGCGCCGTGCAGCCAGTGCTGGCGCAGGTGCTTGGTCAGCCAGCTGGCCACCACCATGCGCACGCGGTTGTGCATCCAGCCGGTGTGCCACAGCTCGCGCATGCCGGCATCGACGATGGGCACGCCGGTGCGCCCTTGCCGCCAGGCGTCCAGCAGCGCCTCATCCGGCGGCGCCCACGGGAAATCGTCGAAGCGCGGGTCGAGGTTGTGTTCGGGAACCCGCGGGTAGTGGTGCAGCACATGATGGGCGAATTCGCGCCAGCCCAGTTCGGCGAGGAAGCGGTCGCGGTCGGCCTCGGCGATGGCGTCGCCGGCGGCCAGCACCGCCGCGGCGATCCGCCGTACCGACAGCTCGCCGTGATGCAGGTGCGGCGACAGCCGCGAGGTGCCGGCCTGCGCGGCGAAATCGCGGCCCTGCGCGTAGCCGTGTACCGCGCCGTCGAGAAAGGCGTGCAACGCCGCGCGCGCGCCGTCCTCGCCCGGCGTGGAGTGCTGCCAGAAGCCGGCGTCCCAGGCGGGCCGCGGGGCCGGCAGCAGGTCGTCCAGGCGTTCTCCCGCGGGCAGGTCGAGCGCGTCCAGCGCAGGCAGGCGCGCCGGCGCATCCCAGGTGGCCGGTGTCCGCCAGTGCGCGCGCGCCGATTTCCAGAACGGCGTGAACACGCGGTACGGGTCGCCCTGCCGGGTCGCCAGCTCCCAGGGCTCGAACAGCAGCGCGCCGTTGAAGCTCTCCGCATGCAGGCCGGCCTGGCGCAGGCTGCGCTTGATGTGCGCGTCGCGCTGCTCGATGGCCGGCTCGTAGCGCCGGGTCCACAACACCGCCTCGGCGCCGGTGCGCGCGGCCAGCGCCTGCAGGGCCGCGAGCGTGGGCCCGCGCGACAGCAGCAGGCGCGAACCGCGGCGTTCCAGCGCATCGGCCAGCGCCGCCAGCGACCGCCGGCGCCACGCCAGCGACGCCGCGCCCGGCGCCCACCCGCCTTCCTCCTCCGGCGCATGGACATAGACCGGCAGCGGCCGCAGGCCGCGATCCAGCGCCGCGCGCAGGGCCGGCTGGTCGTCCAGGCGCAGGTCGTCGCGCAGCCAGACCAGGGCGGTGTTCACCGCCTACACCGTGCCACGGTTGCGGCCGATCCACGGCCGGTACCACTGGCGCACCACGGCCATGTCGGCCGCATCGTCGCCGCTGGTGTGGATCGGCGCGCCGAAGCCGATGATCTTTTCCGGGTAGTGGAAATAGGCCGGCACGATCGGCACCTGCGCCATGCGCGCGATGCGGATGAAGCCGCTCTTCCATTCCTTCACCGGCTTGCGCGTACCCTCCGGCGCCAGCGCGAACCAGATGCGCTCGCTGCCCTGGATCATCGCCACCGCCTGACCCACCGTGCCCTGCGGCGAGCTGCGGTCCAGCGGCACCACGCCCAGCCGGCGCAGTACCGCGCCCAGCGGCCACCAGAACAGCTTGTCCTTGCCGAGGATGCGCGCCTCCACGCCCAGCGCCATCTTCGCCGCCAGCCCCCAGAGGCCGTCCCAGTTGGACGAGTGCGGCGCGGCGATGACCACCGCCCTGCGCAGGTCGGGGATCGGCCCGACCACGCGCCAGCCGCCCAGGCGCAGGATCGCGCGCCCCAGCCAGCGGACGAAACCGCTGCCGCCCACGCGCGGCACGTTCGCGGGAACGGGGGGAACGACCGGCGGCCTGCCCGGCGGCGGTGTGTTGTCCAAGCGCTACTCCCAGTTCCGTTGCGAACGGCCGCGCTTGAGCTGCGCCCGTCCCTTCTTCTCGTCCAGCCGGCGCAGCCTGGAGCCGTAGGTCGGCTTGGTCGCCACCCGTGCCTTCGGCACCGACAGCCCCGCGCGGATGAAATCGGCCAGGCGCTCGCGCGCGTCGGCGCGGTTGCGCTCCTGGGTGCGGAAGCGCTGCGCGTCGATCACCAGTACGCCCTCGTCGGTGAGGCGCCGGTCGCGCCGCGCCAGCAGGCGCGCGCGCAGCGGCTCGGGCAGCGACGCCGAGCCGGCCACGTCGAAGCGCAGCTCGACCGCGCTGGACACCTTGTTGACGTTCTGCCCGCCGGCGCCACTGGCGCGCACGAAACGCTCGACGATCTCCGTTTCCGGAATCGTCAGCGACACGTCGACGGCGAGCGGGGGATTGGCCATGGCGGCCGATTGTATCGGCCTGGCCCGCTGGCCGCGCGTGCGGACGCGGTCGCGGCGGCTTTCCGCTCCGCCGGAACGGCTGCTAGGCTGCTGGCTTCTTCCGCACGGAGCAGCCCATGTCGACCGCTTACTGGTGTGTGTTGATCGCCGCGCTGCTGCCTTACGTCTGGGTGGCCGCGGCCAAGGCGCGGCCCGGTTACAACAACCGCAACCCGCGCGCCTGGGTCGCCAGAAGCGACAACTACCTCGTGCAGCGCGCCAACGCGGCGCATCTGAACGCCTTCGAGAATTTCGCGCCGTTCGCCGCAGGCGTGGTCATGGCGCAGCTGGCGGGCGTGGAAGCGCCGCTGGTCAATCAACTCGCCATCGCCTTCGTGGTGTTCCGCGTCCTGCATGGCATGTTCTACGTCGCCGACAAGCCGCCGCTGCGCAGCCTGTCGTGGCTGGGCGGCTTCGCCTGCGCGGTGGCGCTGATCGTGCTGGCCGCGCTGCGGGTCGGCTGAAGCCCTAGAAGACCCCGCTCCAGCCCAGCAGCTGGAATGCCTTGCGGAACCCGGCGTCCAGCGGCGCTTCCACCTCGATGCGGCGTCCGTCCTGCGGGTGCGGGAACGACAGCCGCTGCGCGTGCAGCAGCATGCGGTGCACGCCGTGCATGCGGAAGGTGCGGTTGTGGCGACCGTCGCCATGGCTGGTGTCGCCGATCAGGTGATGGAACACGTGCTTCAGATGCCGGCGGATCTGGCGGAAGCGGCCGGTCTGCGGCTGGCAGCGCAGCAGCGCGTAGCGCGAGGTTTCAAAACCGTTCGACGGCACCGGCAACTCGCCGGTCATCAGCCGTTGGAAACGGGTGATGGCCTGCTTCTTCACCGGCTTGCCCGGGCCGCCGTCCAGGTCGTGATCGACCGTGAACGCCTCCTCCGCCGGCCAGCCACGGCATACGGCGAGGTAATCCTTTTCGACGTCGCCGCCCATCAGGGTCTTGCCCAGGGCACTGGCGGTGTCGCGGTCGAAGGCCAGCAGCAGGCAGCCGCTGGTGGCGCGGTCCAGGCGGTGGATCAGGAAGATCGGCCGGCCCAGCTGCTCGCGCAGGCGGTCGGCGAGGAAATCGTCCTCCCCGTGCGCCAGCTTGCTGTCGTGGACCATCAGCCCGGCCGGCTTGTCGACCACGGCCAGCCAGTCGTCGGCGTACAGCACCGGCAACGTCCGGTCGGGCATCGCTGTCGTCGTGTCGTGTTCCATCGTTCGGCATACCTGCTCGGGCCCGCCATGCGCGGCCCGGTTCGTGGGAGCCCCGCGGCAGCGGAGCGGTAGGACAAGCGGACGTCAGGACTTCAGCGGTTCGACCGTGATGCCCATGCGCAGCATCAGCTGCGCGACCTGCAGGGTGTCGAGGCTGGCGCCTTCCAGGTCGACCGCGCGCAGGTCCAGGTCGCCCAGCTCCGAACCGGTCAGGTCGCAGTGGGTGAAGTCGGCCGAGCGCCAGTCCAGCGACGAGAAATCCCCGCCGGACATGTCCGACCCGCTGAAGTTCGCACCCGCGACGTTGGCGCCGACCCAGCGGTTCTCCGACAGCTCGCATTTCTCCAGCGCCACCCCGGAGAAATCGGCATAGCTGAGGTTGGACTGCTTGATGAAGGCGCTGCAGAACCAGGTGCGCGCGGTGATCTGGTTCATGAAGCTGGCATTGGAAAAATCCGCGCCCTGCGCCCTGCATCCGACGATCTCCAGCCCCAGCGCCTTGGCGAACGCGAACCGGCACAGGCTCAGGTCGCACTGGCGGAAGCTGGCTTCCTTGAGCTGCGCGCCGTTGAAGCGGCAGCCGGCCTGGGTGCCGGCATCGTAGAAGACGCAGTTCACAAACTCGGCGCCGGTCAGGTCGGCGCCGGAGAAATCGCAGTTGAGGAAATGCGTATTGGCGACCCTGGCGCCGGTGAAGCGGTCCTTGTCGATCCGTTCGTTGCTGACGATCGTCGGCGCCGCGGCGGCACCGGCGCTCATCGCCGCAGCCATGCCGAGGCCAGCGCCAGCACGCCCGCGCCGCCGCTGACCCACGACCATAGCGGCACCGTCGCCCATTGCGGGCCGCCGGCGTGCAAACCGTGCAGCAGGGCGGCCACCACCAGCAGGCCGGCGCCGGCCACGGCGGTGACCACGCGCCGCTGCATGCGCCGCAGGGTCTGCTCGAGGTTGACGATGTCCTGCGAACGCATCGAAAGCTCGTGCCGGCCTTCGACCTGCTGGCGCAGCCAGGCATGCACCAGCACCGGCATGTCCGGGGTGCGGGTCATGATCTCCGGCAACCGGCGGCGCAGTTCCTTCAATGCGCGGCGCGGGCTGTAGCGTTCGCGCAGGATGCGTTCGAGCACCGGCCTGGCCACCGCCCAGATGTCGATCTGCGGGTCGAGCTGGCGGCCGACGCCCTCGATGTTGAGCAGGGTCTTCTGCAGCAGGATCAGCTGCGGCTGCAGGGTCAGCTGGTAGCGCTGCGCGGTGCGGAACAGCTTGAGCAGCACCTCGGCCAGAGAAATCTGCGACAGCGGCCGGGTGAAGTACGGCTCGCACACCGCGCGCACCGCCGCTTCCAGGTCGTCGATGCGCACGGTGGCCGGCATCCAGCGCGCCTGCACGTGCAGTTCGGCGATGCGGCGGTAGTCGCGGTTGAAGATGGCCATGAAGTTCTCGGCCAGGTAGTACTGGTCCTCTTCCGAGAGCTGGCCCATGATGCCGAAGTCCAGCGCGATGAAGCGCGGGTTGTCGCGGCGCGCCGGGTCGGTGTCGACCCAGATGTTGCCGGCGTGCGCGTCGGCGTGGAAGAAGTTGTCGCGGAACACCTGCGTGTAGAACACGCGCACGCCCTTGGCGGCCAGGGCGCGGCGGTCGATGCCGGCCGCGTCCAGCGCGGCGATGTCGTCCGAGGGAATGCCCCAGACCCGCTCCAGGGTCAGCGCGCGTTCGGCGGTGTGGGTCCAGATCACCTCGGGCACGTACAGATCGTCGGACCCCTCCCAGAAGCGGCGCAGCACGCTGGCGTTGGCGCCTTCGCGCTGCAGGTCCAGTTCCGCGGCCAGCGTGGTCTCGATCTCGGCCACCACCTCGCGCGGGCGGATCTTGTCCGCGCGCGGGTGGGTGCGCTCGACCAGCGCGGCCAGCGATCTGAGCAGGGCGATGTCGGCGTCGATCTGCCGCTCAATGTCCGGGCGCAGCACCTTGACCACCACCTGGCGGCCGTCGTGCAGGGTGGCCGCGTGCACCTGCGCGATCGAGGCCGAGGCCAGCGGCGCGGTGTCGAAGCTGGCGAACGCCTCGCCGACCGGCAGGCCCAGCGCCTGCTCGACGATCCGTCGCGCGTGCTCGCCGTCGAACGGCTTGACCCGGTCCTGCAGCAGGGTCAGTTCGACCGCCACGTCCGGCGGCACCAGGTCGCGGCGGGTGGACAGGATCTGCCCGAACTTGACGAAGATCGGCCCCAGTTCCTGCAGCGCCAGGCGCAGGCGCGCGCCGCGCGGCAGCGAGGCGATGTCGCCGCGCGCGCGCGGCACGAAGGGTTTGGCGATGCGCAGCCAGCGCTCGGCCGGCGTGCCGTCGAACAGGTCGTCGAGCCGGTAGCGCAGCATCACCCGGCCGATGCGGCTGGCGCGGAACATCGCGCGGGTCGCCTTCATGCCCGGCCTCCGCTGCGCAGGCGCGCCACGCGCGCGGCCAGCCGCTCGACGTCGTCGCGGATCGCGTCCACGTCGTCGTGGAAGGCGTCCAGTTCGGCGCGCGGCACCACGTCGCGCGATTCCTCGGTCACGTATTCGGCCGCGGTCTGCGCCAGGTCGGTGGCACCGCGGCGGGCCTGCGCCAGCGCCGCGCGCAGGGTCTGCGCGACCTGCACGCCCAGCACCTCGCCGAACACCGCCACGAACGGCTGCTGCCAGTCCGGATCGAAGCGCGTGGCCAGCTGCTGCAGGCGCCGCGCCAGTTCGGCGTCGCCGGACACCTTCACCCGCCCGGCCGGCGGCGCACCCGGGCTGCGCCGCGCGTTGGCCAGGAACGGCAACTGCGCCAGCACCCCGCCCAGCGTACTGCGCACGGCCAGGTCCGGCTCCTGCGACGCATCCACCGGGCCGACCGTCAGGCGCTGGCCTTCGACCCCGATCTGCAGCGCCAGCGCGGGCGATTCCAGGGTCAGGGCGATGCGCTGGCCGGCCAGCGGCGCGAGCGCGGCACGGGTATCGGGGTCCAGCGCCAGCGCGCGGTTCAGCGCCGTTTCCAGCGCGCGGCCGGCCAGCGGCTTGATGAACTTGAAGGGGGAGGCAGGCATGGCCCGCATTCTACCGAAGCGGGAACGCGCGACGGCGCCGGCGGCGCCATCCGGGCCCGCCCGCTGGGCGGATTCACCTGCCATTCGCCCTCCCCTGTTCCCGCATCGGCGCCACAGGGTTCATGCTATGCATACACATCAGACGCAATCGGCAGGAGCACACAGGCAATGGGCAAGACCCGGGTCGGCATCATCTTCGGCGGTCGTTCGGCCGAGCACGAGGTCTCGCTGCAGTCGGCGAAGAACATCCTCGACGCGCTGGACAAGGAGCGCTTCGACGTCAGCCTGATCGGCATCGACAAGCAGGGCCACTGGCACCTGAGCGATCCGCAGCAGTTCCTGCTCAATCCCGGCGACCCGGCCAAGATCGCGCTGAACCGCTCCGGCAATGCGCTGGCGGTGCTGCCCGGCCGCGAACGGGCGCAGCTGGTGCCCAGCGACCCGGCCACGGCGCTGGCGCAGATCGACGTGGTGTTCCCGATCGTGCACGGCACCCTGGGCGAGGACGGCTCGCTGCAGGGCCTGCTGCGCATGGCCAACCTGCCCTTCGTCGGCTCCGGCGTGCTCGGCTCGGCGGTGGCGATGGACAAGGACGTGGCCAAGCGCCTGCTGCGCGACGCCGGCCTGCCGGTGGCGCCATGCGTCTGCTTCAGCCGCGCCACCGCGGCCAGGGCCGATTACGACGCGCTGGTCGCGCAGCTGGGCACGCCGCTGTTCGTCAAGCCGGCCAACCAGGGCTCGTCGGTGGGCGTGAGCAAGGTGCGCGACGCGGAGGAGTTCCGCACGGCGATGGCGCTGGCGCTGTCCTTCGACCACAAGGTGCTGGTCGAATCGGCTATTGCCGGACGCGAGATCGAGTGCGCGGTGCTGGGCAACGACCACCCCGAGGCCAGCGTCTGCGGCGAAGTGGTGGTGCACGACGACTTCTACGCCTACGACACCAAGTACATCAGCGCCAACGGCGCCGAGACGGTGATCCCGGCCGACATCCCGGCCGAGGCGCAGGAGCGCATCCGCCGGATCGCCATCGCCGCCTACCAGGCGCTGGACTGCGCCGGCATGGCGCGCGTGGACGTGTTCCTCACCCCGGCCGGCGAGGTCGTCATCAACGAGATCAACACCCTGCCCGGCTTCACCCGCATCAGCATGTATCCCAAGCTGTGGGGCGCCAGCGGCCTGGACTACACCACGCTGATCACCCGCCTGGTGGAGCTTGCGCTGGAGCGCCACGCCGCCGACAAGGCCCTGCGCAGCTCGATCACCGGCCCATGACCGGCGCCGCCCTGGCCGATGCCGGCGACGTGCCCCGCGTACCCGCCGGCGACGATCTGCCGGCCCTGCTGGCGCTCAACAACGCGCATGCCGTCGAACTGTCCTGGCAGGCGCCGGACGCATTCGCGCGCCTGCTCGAACGCGCCTGTTTCGTGCGCTGCATCGGCGCGGCCGATGCGCTGCTGGTCGCCCTCGACCAGGACGCGCAGTACGACAATCCCAACTTCGCATGGCTGGCCGCGCGCCATCCGCGCTTCGTCTACATCGACCGCGTGGTGGTGGCCGCACACGCGCGCGGCCGCGGCCTTGCGCGGCGCCTGTACGACTCGCTGATCGAATACGCGCGGGTCCACGGCCAGCAGCGGCTGGTGTGCGAGATCAACGCCGAGCCGCCCAATCCGGCGTCGCTGGCGTTCCATCGTGGACTGGGCTTCGCGCCGATCGGCCAGGCGCGCCTGCCGGGCGGCAAGACCGTCACCTACTTCGAGCGGGTGCTGCGCGCCTGAACCCGCCGCCGGCCGGCCGCGGCCGGCGGCGGGCCCGCTTCATCCCTTCCTGCGGGACAGGGAGATCACCGCCAGGCTCAGGGACACGCCGCACAGGCTCCAGGCGATGTTTCTCGCCGCG
>NZ_JASCOS010000120.1:0-10934 GCF_029959705.1 Stenotrophomonas sp. PS02297
GCCCCCGGCCCCCCGCGGCGCGGGGGGGGGGGGCGGCGCCCCCCCCCGCCCCCCCCCCCCCCCCCCCCCCCCCCCCCACGACTGTCACTGGCCGCCGCCTTCGCCGCCGCCTCCACCACCGCCGCCGCCCGTGGTGGACGGCTGCGCCACCGCCAGCGCCAGGCTGTTGGCCTGCAGGTTGCCGGTGCCGGAGGAGACGTTCACGCCGATGTTGCCCGACGCCCCGGTGAAGGCGCTGCCGGACAGGCTGGCGGTGTTGGTGGCATTGACCGCGATCCAGTCGACGTCGATCACCTGCCCGCTGAGGCTGGCCACCAGGTCGGCCGTGCCCATTTCCGAGAACGACAGGTTGCCGTGCTCATCCGTATCCCAGGCCATGCCGCCCACGCCCGGGCGGTTGGGATTGGCGACCGCTCCCTGGGTCTGGTAATCCCAGTCGCTGTGCCCGGTCTGGCTTCCGCCCGGATGCGTATCGCCGGTCCAGTTGTCCGGGTAGAAGTTGGTCTTCTGGTAGGAATCGCCGGTGCCGCTGTAGGTACCCCTGCCGCTGCTGCTGGTGTTGCCCGCCACGCGGCCGCTCAGGTTGAGCGTATAGCTGTCCACCACGTAGTCGTAGTACCCGTTGTTCTCCACGTGGTTGCCGGTGGAGACCTGGTTGGAACTGATGCTCGACTGCGCGTAGGCGGAGGTGGCCACGGAGGCGGCGAGCGCGTTCTTCTGCTCGTTGTTGTTGCCCGAGGTGACGTTGACGCCGATATTGCCGGCGGCGTTGGCGAAGGCGTTGCCGCCGATGCCCGCGCTGTTGGTCACGCCGTGGTTCATCGTCACGTTGTTCATGCCGCTCTGGTTGACGAACACCTCGGCGTCGGCCATGCCGAAGCTGAATGACGCATCGGCCGCCGACAGCGAAGCCGCGTTGTCCTGGGTGTTGTTGTCGCCCGCGGCGGCGTTGAAGCCCAGGTTGCCCGAGGCGGTGGAGCCGACGTCGTCGGCGATGGACGCCGAGTTTTCCAGAAGCCCGTTCTCGGCGGTGTTGCCGGAAACCGACTGGCGGTTGTCGACTACCGCGATCGCGGCCGAGTCGATGTTGATGTCGCCGGTGATGGTCGGATCGCCGGAGAACTGGATGTTCGACCCCAGGCGCAGGTCCTTCTCCAGGTTCACGTCCACGCCGTGGTTGTTCTTTTCCTTGTGCTCGTCGGAACTGACGTTGGAGGTCTTCTGCACGTCCTCGCGCACCTCGGTGTTGGAACGCGAATCCCAGTAGCGCAGCGTCGCGGCGGCATCCAGCTTCAGGTCGACGTCGGTGTCGACCGTGGTGTTCTGGGTGCTGTTCTTCGTGTCGTTGGTGGTGGTGTTGGTATTCGTGTTGGTGTTGGTGTTTGTATTGGTGCGCGTTTCGGTCACGTTGTGCTTGTGGTTGATGTCGGCGCTGGCGTTCTGGTCGTCCGCCGCATTCGCCGCCGTGCTGGCGACCAGCGCGGCGACGGCCATGGCGAGTACCGTCCATTTGAGATTCGCTTTCATGGTGCCCTCTTCAGGTTTTCTGATGCATCGGGTGGATGGAACCTTGTTCACGGGACGCCTTGCACGGAAATGCCGATCCTGTTTTCCACGGCATTGCCTGATCCCGCTATCTGATTGAGTTGCAGCACACCACCGAAGCCGCGCAACGCGGATGCCTCCACCGCCACCTTGCGGATGGCGCGTGGATCGCCGGCAACGAACCGCTCCCCTGCCGACGCGAAAGCGGACGGCGAAGCCATCGCTTCGTCCCCCGCTTCGCGTATGCCCTGTGCGGCCAGCGCAACGGCCACGGAGTTGAGCTCCGCATTGCCGCCGCCACTGGCCTGATTGATCGAAACGATGCCGCCGGCGCCGGCCAGCGCATTGCCGCCGATGCTGGCCGAGGCCATCAACGGCGCGGAGGCATGCCCGTCCGACTGCGACTGGCGCGCCTGGATGCCCGCATCGGCCTGGCGACCGACCGCCACGCTGTGCAGGTTGGCCTGCAGGTTGAGATCGCCCGCGGCCTGGTTGATGCGGATCGCGCCCTGGCTGCCGGCCAGTGCATTGCCGTCGATGCGGCTGCTCTCCTGCAGGTAGGCGAGCATCGGCGCATAGGGGTCGGCCTGCTGAGCCCAGGCCGCGGCGCTGCCCGACAACAGCAGGACCGGAAGCAACAGGACCGGCATACGACCAGGGAGCGCGCGCATCGCCATTTCAGCGCCCTCCCGGCCCGGCGGTCTGCCCCATCGGGAACTGCGCCAGCGCGCCGCGCACCTGGTCGCCTATGCCGCGGGTGGCACCGCCGACCGCGCCCATCGGCCCACCGATGGTGCGCGCGAGCTGGGAGCCGGAAAGCATCCCGCCCTCGCCCATGGCATGGCCCAGCGTGGTGCCGACCATGCTGCCGGTCACCCGCTCGACCGTGGTCCCTCCGGCATGCGCGGACGAGGGCCGGTCCGTCGCCGAGTCGATGGATGCATAGCCGTCTTCATCCAGTTCGTCGATGCCGCCGCCGGTGCCCAGCGCGGCAGCCAGTTCCCGGCGCGGCGAGGGGTCGACGATCAGCGCCATTCCCGGCGGCTGCATCCGGTAGGCCGGCCGGGTCGGAACATCGCGCAGCAGCACGATCTCGCCGGGTTGCGCCTTCACGCCCTGGCGCGCGCCCGAAGCCTGGGCGGTGCCGCTGGCGCCCATCGCCAGCAGGCATCCGATCAGGATCGGAAACAGATATGGGTTCCTGCCTGCCATCGCCTTGCCTCCCCGATCAACGCGGGAGGCGGAGCAGCATCCGTGCCAAGCCATGTTTTCGTTTAAAAACAATTGCTTGAAACAAAATATCGGATGACTCGCCTGTATCGGCCTTTACACCCCGGATCCTCCGCGCAGAAGGTCCGGGCGCATCCAGGCATTGCGCCTGGGCACTGCAACGCGGTGTATCAGCAGGGTTACAGTCTGGTGTTACAGGGGGTTACACACCCGTTCCAGTTGCCGCATCGGCGAGGCGGCCAGAGTTCTTCGGCGGCGACCTCGCGGCAGTCGGCGCGCAGCTTGGTCATGCGCGACAGCCCGCATCGAGGTGCGTACCCGCCCGTCATGCGGGCGCGACATCACCGCGGTCCGGGCCGGAAGTGATCCGGCCCGGATGCGGCCGCCTCAGCGTTCCTCGACGCTGAAATTGCCGAACGGTTCCAGCTGCGCCGCTACCGCGTCGCGGTCGCCGACCACGATCACCGACTGCGAGTCCGGCGCGTAGTAGCGCGCGGCCACCGCCTGCAGCTTCGCGGCATCGACCGCGCGGATCCGGCCCACGTACTGGCCGAGGAACTCGGCCGGCAGCCCGGCCAGCCAGTTGTTGGCCAGGGTACCGGCCACCGCGCCCTGCAGCTGGTTGCTGATCAGGTAGCCGCCGGCGACATAGCGCTTGGTCGACTCCAGTTCCGCGGCCGGTACCGGCTCCTTCCCCAGCCGATCGAATTCCCTGAAGAACTCCTTCAAGGATGCGCCGGTGACCTCGTTGCGCACGTCGGCCGACGCCGCCAGGTTGCCGCCGGCACGCAGGGCCGCCAGCCTCGCGCCGGCGCCATAGGTGTAGCCCTTTTCCTCGCGCAGGTTCTGGTTGAGGCGGCTGCTGATGCCGCTGCCCAGCACGGTGCTGGCCAGCTGCAGCGGCACGTAGTCCGGGTCGGTGGCGGCGATGGCCGGGCGGCCGATCCGGAACGTGGACTGCACGCTGCCCGACCGCGGCAATATCGCGCGCTTCGCCGGCGCCTGCCGCGGTGCCGGCACCGTGTCCGCCACGGCCTCGCCCTGCCCGTTCCAGTCGCCGAAGGCGCGTTCGGCCTCGGCGAATGCGGTGGCCGCATCGATCCTGCCGGTGATCACCAGCAGGCCATGCCCCGGCCGGAAACGGCGCGCGTGTTCCTGCTTCAGCGCCGCAGGAGTCAGCGCCGGCAGGGTGGCATGGTCGAGCTGCGTGCGCGCATACGGGTGGTCGCCATAGACCGCCTTGAGCAGCGCGCGCGAGGCGCGGAAACCCGGCTGCGCTTCGGCCGCCTTCAATTCCTGGGCGGCGTTGGCGCGGGCCAGCTCCACTTCGTCGTCGGCGAAGGACGGCGTGCGCGCGACCTCGGCGAGCAGCGCCAGCATCGGCTTGGCCTGCGAGGCCAGTGCTTGGCCGCGGACCAGCAGGCCATCGACGCTGGCGTTGGCGCCGATGCTGCCGCCCATGCCCTGGGCCAGCTCGGCGATCTGGCGCGCATCGTGCGCCTGGGTGCCCGCGGTCAGCAGCTGCGCCAGCACGGTGGCGAAACCGGGCGTGGCCGCGGCATCGGCGGCCAGCCCGGCATCGCGCATGGCCAGCACGTAGTCCACGCGCGGCAGCCCGTCGCGTGGCACGACCCAGACCTCCAGGCCGTTGCCCAGGGTTCTGCGCGAGATGTCCGGCACCGGCAGCGGTTTGTCGGCGGCATAGCCCGGCAGGCCGGCGGGCAGTTCCGGGGTGGCGGCGTGGACGCCAGCGGAGGCGAGCGAAAGGGCCAGGCCCATCGCGAGCAGGCACGGCATTGGCTTGATCATGGCGGTGTCCTCACTTCTGCTCGGCGGGGGCCAGCATCGCCGCCGGCTTGCGGTCGATGACGGTGCGGTTGGCGGTGGTCAGATAGGTGCGCGCGGCACGCTGCACGTCGGCGGCGCTCACCGTCTCGATCCATCCGGGGATCTGGTTGACCACGCCGGCATCGCCCCACAGGGTCTGCAGCTTGGCCAGGGCATCGGCGCGGTCCAGGAACATTTCCAGGCCGTCGTACCACTGCGCCAGCAACTGGGTCTTGACCCGCGCCAGGGTGGCCGCGTCCACGCCTTCGGTAGCGACCCTGGCGATCTCCGCCTCGATCCCGGACAGCACCGCATCGGCGTCGTGGTCGGGCTTGTACATCGCGAACACCACGAACAGGGTCGGGCCGTCGTACTCCCAGGCGCTGGTCAGGCCATAGAGCGACTCGACGTTCAACGCCAGCTGGCGGCCCTTGACCAGCCCCTGGTGCAGGCGCGAGGCCTCGCCTTCGGCCAGCAGCGCGCCCAGCACCGCCATCGGCGCCTGGTCGCGGCTGCCGCGGTCGGGCATCTTCCAGCCCACCGCCAGCGCCGGCACCTGCGCCAGCGCGTCGGACTGCTGCAGACGGATCTCCTTGGTGTTCAGCCCTTCCCGGTAGTCCGGGCGCGGCGGCGTCGGCCGTGCCGGGATGTCGCCGAAATAACGCCTGGCCAGGGCGAAGCCCTGTTCCGGAGTGACGTCGCCGGCGATGGACAGCACCGCGTTGTTGGGGCCGTAGAAATCGCGGTGAAAGCCGCGCACGTCGTCGAGGCTGGCGTTCTCCAGGTCCTTGAAGCTGCCGTAGCCGTCGTGGTTGTTCTCCCACTTGGAGAACGCGTGCTGGCCGATGTCGATCCACATGAAGCCGCCATAGGGCTGGTTCTGCACGTTGTTGCGGATCTCCTCCTTGACCACGTCCTGCTGGTTCTTCAGCGTCTCCGGGTTGAAGTCCAGCGTGCGCATGCGGTCCGCTTCCAGCCACAGCATCGGCTCCAGCGCCGATACCGGCGCGGTCTCGATGTAGTTGGTGAAATCGGCGCGGGTGGAGCCGTTGTTGCGGCCGCCGCCGCCGGTGATCACGCTGTCGAACACGCCCTTGCGCGCCTGCGGCGTGCCCTGGAACATCAGGTGCTCGAACAGGTGCGCGAAGCCGGTGCGGTTGCGTGGTTCCAGGCGCATGCCGACGTGGTAGACCACGCTGATCCCGACCACCGGCGCACTGTGGTCCTCGGACACCACCACGGTCAGGCCGTTGTCGAGTTTCTCGACCGCCACCGGCACCCGCCACTGGTCGGCGTTGGCGGCAGCCGCCGTGCCGGCCAGCGCGCAGCCGGCCAGCAGGAGCATTCGTTGCAGCAACATGGTGCGACTCCTTTCGTTGTCATGGGCAGGCCGGACGGCCGCCGCCACCATAATGCCGCTCCGCCGGGCGCGGAATCCGCCGGAGGTCACGCCCCGACGGGCGGTCAGTCCACCCCGACGCCGGCGCGGACCGGGGCGTCATAGACCTGCTGGTCCAGCAGCCCGGTCTCCTTGGCCACGATCACCGGCACCACCATCTGCCCGGTTACGTTGGTCATGGTGCGCATCATGTCCAGCACGCGGTCGATGGCGTACAGGTAGCCGATGGTCTCCAGCGGCAGGTTGGCCGCGCTCAGCACCACGGTGGCCATCACCACCGCCGTGCCCGGCACGCCGGCGGTGCCGAAGCTGCCCAGCACCGAGGCGATCAGCACCACCACGTACTGTTCCGGGGTCAGCGGCACGCCGGTGTACTGGGCGATGAACACCGCGCACAGCGCCGGGTAGATCGCGCCGCAGCCGTCCATCTTGATGCTGGCGCCCAGCGGCACGGCGAAGGAGGCATAGTCCTTGTTGACGCCGAGGTTGGCGGTGATCGAACGCATCGCCACCGGCATCGCCGCGAAGCTCGAGGAGGCCACGAACGCCACCTGCATGCCCGGCGCGGCGCCGCGGAAGAACTTGATCGGGTTCAGCCCGTGCGCCAGCAGCAGGCCGCTGTAGACCACCACGATGTGCAGCGCGCAGGCCACGTACAGCGCCAGCACGAAGCTGCCCAGCGGCAGCAGCTTCTCGAAGCCGTAGCTGCCGACCAGGCCGGCGATCAGGCCGAAGGTGCCCAGCGGGGTCATTTCCAGCACGAAGCGCGTGACCTGGATCATGACCTCGCTCATCTGCCCGGCCAGCTTGCGCGCCTCGCCCACCTTGTCGCCGAGCTTGACCATGGCAAAGCCGAGCAGGCCGGCGAAGAAGATCACCGGCAGGATCGAACCGCGCCCGGCCGCCAGCACGGTATCGCCGGCGGCGTTGATCCGGGTGCCGATGCCCGACAGCGCGTAGAACACGTTGGACGGCACCACGTCCATCAGCACCTTGGCCACCGACGGCACGTCGCGCGGGGTGTAGGCGCTGTCCATCGCCAGGCTGAGGCCACCGGTGCCCGGCTGCATCAGCGTACCCACGCCCAGGCCGACGCACACCGCCAGCACGGCGGTGACGATGAACCACAGGAAGGTACGTCCGCCCAGCGCGGCCACCGACTTCTGCCCGTGCAGCGAGCCGATGGCGCTGATCACCGCAAAGAACACCAGCGGCACGGCGATCATCTTGATCAGGGTGACGTACAGTTCGCCGAGCGGGCCGAACCAGGTGTCGGCGACCGGGCCCAGCACCCAGCCGGCGAGCGCGCCGAGCACGAAGCCGCCAGCCACGCGCTGCCAGAACGGGATCCGCAACCAGGCAGAAACCAGCTTCATAGGGTTGATCCGGGAACGTTTTCAGGGACCGGCACGATAGCGCAAGCCCGGTGGCGGCACGATCCCCGTGCGGAAAAGCTGCGTGTCATCGGCACGCCTTTTCGGGCTTGTCATAATGGCCGTCTGTTCATGATCGATGGTCGACCGCATGCGCCACGCCACACCCCTGCTCGCCGCCCTGTCCACCCTGCTGCTCGGCGCCTGCGCCAGCACCGCCGCGCCCAGGGCGCCGCAGGCCTTCGCCGTCGAAGTGCCGGCCGTCAGCCACCCGCAGGGCGAGACGCCGCAATGGTGGTACCGCAACGGCGCCGCGCAGGCCGCCGCCAACGGCGCGATGGCCGGCAAGGCGAAGAACGTGATCCTGTTCCTGGGCGACGGCATGAGCCTGACCACCGTGGCCGCCGCGCGCATCCTCGAAGGCCAGCGCCGCGGCAACCCGGGCGAGGAAAACCTGTTGTCCTGGGAGCGCTTCCCGGCCACCGCCTTCAGCAAGACCTACAACACCGACTCGCAGACGCCGGATTCGGCCGGCACCATGACCGCCATCACCACCGGCGTGAAGACCCACATGGGCGCCATCGGCGTCAGCGCCGGCGACCGCAGCGACTGCGCCGACAGCCTGAACAAGCACGCCCTGACCTGGCTGCAGCTGGCCGACAGCGCCGGCATGGCCACCGGCGTGGTCTCCACCGCCCGCCTGACCCACGCCACCCCGGCCGCGACCTACGCCCATTCGCCGGACCGCAACTGGGAAAACGACACCGACCTGCCGGAAAATGCCCGCGCCGCCGGCTGCCAGGACATCGCCCAGCAACTGCTGTCGACCTCGCGCTACGGCCGCGGCCCGCTGGTCGCACTGGGCGGCGGCCGTGGCCAGTTCACCACCGTCAACGAGCAGGACCCGGAATACGCCGACAAGGTCGGCCTGCGCCTGGATGGCCGCAACCTGGTGGCCGAATGGCAGGCCGCGCACCCGCAGGGCGCCTACGTGTGGAACGCCGAGCAGCTCAAGGCCGCGGCCGGCGTGCCGGCGCTGCTGGGCCTGTTCGAGCCGGACCACATGCAGTACGAACTGGACCGCCCGAAGGACCCGGCCGGCGAGCCCTCGCTGGCCGAGCTGACCCGCGCCGCGATCGCCACCCTGTCCCGCCACCAGGAAGGCTATGTGCTGATGGTGGAAGGCGCGCGCATCGACCACGCCAACCACAGCGGCAACGCCGCGCGCGCGCTGGGCGACACCATCGCCATGTCCGACGCGGTGCGCGCGGCGGTCGAGGCGACCTCGGCCGAGGACACCCTGATCATCGTCACCGCCGACCATTCGCACACGCTCAACTTCGTAGGCTACCCGGCGCGCGGCAACGCGATCCTGGGCAAGGTCAAGGACAAGGGCGGCGAGGACGGCGCCGGCGGACTCGACCTGGCACGCGACGCCACCGGCCTGCCCTACACCACGCTCAGCTACGCCAACGGCCCGGGCTACACCGGCGCCAGCAACCGCCAGCCGGCCGGCCCCAAGACATTCCCGCACACGCCCAGCAGCTATGAACCGGCGCAGGGCCGCCCGGACCTGACCCACGTCGACACCGAGCACCCGGACTACATGCAGGAAGCCCTGGTTCCGGCCAAGGCCGAATCGCATGGCGGCGAAGATGTCGGCATCTGGGCGCGCGGCCCCGGCAGCGTGGCGGTGCGCGGCACGATGGAGCAGAACGCGATCTACCACCTGATCGTGCAGGCCACCCCGCGCCTGCGCGAGCGCCTGTGCGCACAGGGCACCTGCAATGCGCAGGGAGTGCCGGTGGACCTGCCGCAACCGGTGAAGTTCGAACGCAAGGCGCCGTAAGCCACGCGCGACGCACGGCTTCGGGCCAGCGGCGGCACTCCTGCCGCTGGCTCTGCTGCCAGCCTTGGTCTGTGCCGGGCAAAGCTGCCATCGCCGCGACAACGGCCGCTTCGGGCTGCTGACCGGGGCTGCCCGACGCCGATGACCATGCCGGCATCGTCGGCAGCACACATTCCCGCATCGTCCGGCAGGGCAACGCGCTGCTGGACCCGCCTTGGCGCTGGGTCCAACCGCGCTCGGAGCGTTGGCATCCGATCCACGTCCGCCGATGCGCGGGAGGGGATTTCCGTACATGCCCCTCGCCGCTGAAGCCGCTCCTACAATGGCGCGATGGAATCGTGCCTGTCACCGCTGACTGACATCGCCGCGCCGGTGCTGGCCGGTTTCAGCGGCGGGCTGGACTCGAGCGTGCTGCTGCACCTGCTGGCGAACGCCCCGGCGGCGCGCGAACGCGGCCTGCGCGCCGTGCACGTGCACCACGGGCTGCAGCCCACCGCCGATGACTGGGCCGCGCATTGCCAGCGCGTCTGCGATCAGTGGCAGGTGCCGCTGCAGGTCGTGCGCGTGCAGGTGGACGCTGCGGCCGGCGAAGGTCCCGAGGCGGCGGCGCGGCGCGCCCGCCATGCCGCGTTCGCCGGGCTGCTGCGGCCCGGCGAGTGGCTGGCGCTGGCGCATCATCGCGACGACCAGGCCGAGACCTTCCTGCTGCGCGCCCTGCGCGGTTCCGGCGTGGATGGCCTGGCGGCGATGCGCGAACGCCGCGACTTCGGCGCCGGCCAGCTGTGGCGGCCGCTGCTGCACATCCCGCGCGCCGCGCTGGAAGCCCATGCCCGCCAGCACGGCCTGCACTGGATCGACGATCCCAGCAACGGCGACGACGCTTTCGACCGCAATTTCCTGCGCGTCACGGTGATGCCGCTGCTGGCCGGACGCTGGCCCGAGGCCGGCGCCATGTTCGCCCGCAGCGCCACCCTCGCCGCCGAGGCCGCGACGCTGCTGCAGGCACAGGACGAGCAGCTGCTGCATGCCTGTCTGGATGGCGAAGACGACGGCGCGCTGGCGATCCCGGCACTGGCGGCATTGCCGGCGGGCGCCTGCGCGCGCGTGCTGCGCCTGTGGTCGCGCCGGCGCGGCCTGCCGCCGTTGCCGGGCAATGGCGTGGCCCGCATCCAGCAAGAACTGCTCGGCGCGGCCCCCGACCGGCTGCCGGAGTTCCGCTGGCAGGACGCGCGCATCGTCCGCTGGCGCGACCGCCTGCATGCCGTCGGCGCACTGCGCGCCTGGCCAGCCGGCTGGCAGGCCGGCTGGGACGGCCACGCGCCACTGGCGCTGCCCGATGGCGGAGCGCTGGCGCTGCATGGCGCTTCCGGCTTCGATGCGCCGCTGTGCGTGCGGCAGCGCCGGGGAGGAGAGCGCATCCACCTGCCCGGCCGCGCCCACTCCCACCTGCTCAAGCACCGGCTGCAGGCCTCCGACGTGCCGCCCTGGCTGCGTCCGCACCTGCCGCTGCTGTGCGATGGCGCGCAGGTGCTTGCCGCCGGCGACCGGATCGTCTCCTCGTCCCTGCAGGACTGGCTGCGCACCCACGGCGCGCAGCTGCGCTGGCAACCGCCCGGGTTCGCCGCCGCCCGGCACGGAGCCGGCGCCGGCTCCGCTCCCGCGCTGGAGCCGAATTGACCCTTTCCCGCCCTGTCTCGTATTCACATCTGAC
>NZ_JASCOS010000121.1:0-10678 GCF_029959705.1 Stenotrophomonas sp. PS02297
GCCGGGCGCCGCCCGGCGCTACAGAGCCCCGCCGCCTTGTAGAGCGGGGCAACGCCCCGCTGGAGCCTTCCCGGCGAAGCCCCGCCGGGCGCCGCCCGGCGCTACAGACCCCCGCCGCCTTGTTAGAGCGGGGCAACGCCCCGCTGGAGCCTTCCCGGCAAAGCCCCGCCGGGCGCTGCCCGGCGCTACATAGCCCTGCCGCCTTGTAGAGCGGGGCAACGCCCCGCTGGAGCCTTCCCGGCGAAGCCCCGCCGGGCGCTGCCCGGCGCTATAGAACCCCGCCGCCTTGTAGAGCGGGGCAACGCCCCGCTGGAACCTTCCCGGCGAAGCCCCGCCGGGCGCTGCCCGGCGCTACAGCTCGGCTTCCGCCGGTGGTTCGAAATCGGGAATCCAGGTGAGCAGCTGGTCCAGGCGCTGGTGCGGGTCGTCTTCCTGCAGCAGCACCAATCGCTGCTCATCCTCCAGCGGCAGCAGTTCGGCCAGCCGCCAACCCACCCATGCCGCCTGGTCCAGCTGCGCAGGCCCGGCGCCGGCGAATTCGCCGCCGGCCTGCTCGAGGATGCGCTCCAGCAGCAGCCCCAGCAGCGCATGCTCGGGCCGCAGTTCGTCGTCGTGATCCGGATCGCGCCATTCGACCTCGGCCACCACCAGGCCGTTGTCGCGCACCCGCGTGCGGTTGACGTGGAAACGGCGCGCGCCGCGCAGGCGCAGCTCCAGCACGCCATCGGCGCCGACATCGAAATCCTCGACCAGCGCCTCCACGCCCCAGGCCGCGGGCGTGGCCGGCGCGCCGACTTCCTCGCCCTCGAGGATCAGGCAGATGCCGAAGGTGCCGCCCTGGCGGCCGCATTCGCGCACCAGGTCCAGGTAGCGCGCTTCGAACACGCGCAGGCCGAGTGCGGCGCCGGGCAGCAGCACGCCGTGCAAGGGGAACAGGGGCAAGGTTTGCGTGTCGGTCATCGGCCTGGCCGGACTCCGGGAACAGTGGGATACACGATGAGGGTAGCGCAGCGGCGGTTATCTCTCCGCCACGATGGATTGCCTGTGGACCATCGCGGGCGGACTTGCGCCTAGCGGACTGGTTCCGCCCACGATTGCCCTCGCCCGGTCCGGCCGCTATGCGGGCACGGACACCCCGCTCGCATGGAGCCGGCGCGGCGGCAGCGCCGACGCGCGCCCGGCAGGCGCATCAGCCCTAGCCCTGCAGTTGCGCGAGGAAGCGGCGTGGCGCGCCGTCGAAGCCGCCGTTGGACATGAACACCACGTGGTCGCCGTCGCACACCGCCCCGCCCAGCCGCGCCAGCAGCGCGTCGGTGTCGGCCACCGCCTGCGCATCGCCACGCACCGCCGCGATCACCCCGGCCGCATCCCAGGGCAGCTCCGGACGGGCGAGGAACACCACCGCATCGGCGATGTCCAGCGACGGCGCCAGCGCCTGCGCGTGCGCGCCCAGGCGCATCGAATTGCTGCGCGGCTCCATCGCCACCACGATCCGCGCAGCGCCGACCTTCGCGCGCAGTCCTTCCAGCGTGGTGTGGATGGCGGTGGGATGGTGGGCGAAATCGTCGTAGATGGTCACGCCGCGCGCCTGCCCGATCACTTCCAGGCGGCGCTTGACGCTGTGGAAGCCGGCCAGCGCCGGCGCCACCGCGGCCACGTCCACGCCCACCGCATGCGCCGCGGCCAGCGCGGCCAGGCCGTTGAGCACGTTGTGGCGGCCCAGCAGCGGCCAACGCACCTGCGCCACTTCCGCGCCACGATGCAGCACCGCGAACGCGCTACCGTCCTGTTCGAGCAGGCGCGCGCTCCATTCCAGCGCGGGGTCGAAACCGAAGCGCTCCACCGGCGTCCAGCAGCCCATCGCCAGCACTTCGGCCAGGCGCGCGTCCTCGCCGTTGACGATCAGCCGGCCGCGGCCGGGCACGGTGCGCACCAGGTGGTGGAACTGGCGCTGGATCGCCGCCACGTCCGGGAAAATGTCGGCGTGGTCGTATTCCAGGTTGTTGAGGATCGCCACCAGCGGCCGGTAGTGGACGAACTTGCTGCGCTTGTCGAAGAACGCGGTGTCGTATTCGTCGGCCTCGACCACGAACTCGCGGCCCTGGCCGATGCGCGCGGACACGCCGAAATCCTCGGCCACGCCGCCGATCAGGAAACCCGGCTCGCGCCCGGCCGCCTGCAGCAGGTAGGCCAGGATCGTCGTGGTGGTGGTCTTGCCGTGGGTGCCGGCCACGGCCAGCGTGTCGCGGCCGGGCAGCACGTTTTCGGCCAGCCACTGCGCGCCGCTGGTATAGCGCCGGCCCGCATCGAGCACCGCCTCCACCGCCGCGTTGCCGCGCGAGAGCGCATTGCCGATCACGACTTCGTCGCAATCGGCGCCGATGTTGCCCGGCAGGTAGCCCTGCGCCAGGGCGATGCCCAGCGTTTCCAGCTGGGTGGACATGGGCGGATACACCGCCTGGTCGCTGCCTTCGACCGGATGGCCGAGTTCGCGGGCCAGAGCGGCAACGCCGCCCATGAAAGTACCGGCGATGCCGAGGATATGGATCTTGCTCATGCGCCGATTGTCGCCGATGCGCCGACGCTCGGGTACGCCATGGCGGTGACACCCCTACCGTTCTGTAGGGAAAAATCCTATACCGTCGCAGGACATTCGTACCGAGAATGCACGGGCCAGCCGTAGTATCCCTAAGGTCCTACTCCCCAAGAGGCCCATCCCCAGGGAGCTCATGCTGCGGGGCTCTGAGCACGCCCATCTGCTGGCCCCTCTATGACGAACGCCCCGGACCAGCGCATGGCCCGGGGCGTTCGTTTTTTGCGTTCCGGCAGCGCCGGAACGGCGTCATCAATGCTTGATGGCGGCCAGAATGCGGGCCAGCACCTCGTCCAGCTCGCCCACGCCGTCGACGCGGGCCAGGGTGCCCTTGGCGGCGTAGAAATCGATCACCGGCGCGGTGGAATCGTTGTAGACCTGCAGGCGCTGGCGCACCGATTCGGGGTTGTCGTCGGCGCGGCCCTGCTCCTTGGCGCGGCCGGCGATGCGCTCGACCAGCAGCTCGGTCGGCACGTCCAGCTGCACGATGGCGTCCAGCGGCTGCTGCAGGCGTGCCAGCAGTTCGCCCAGCGCGTTGGCCTGGGCCACGTTGCGCGGGTAGCCGTCGAGGATGAAGCCATTGGCGACCTCGGCCTGGGCCAGGCGCGCTTCCAGCATGCCCAGCAGGATGTCGTCGGACACCAGGTTGCCGGCATCCATCACCGCCTTGGCCTGCCGGCCCAGCTCGGTGCCGGCGGCCACTTCGGCGCGCAGCAGGTCACCGGTGGAGATGTGCGGAATCTGCAGTTCTTCCTTCAGGCGGGTCGCCTGCGTGCCCTTGCCCGAACCGGGCGGTCCCAACAGAACCAATCGCATTCCTGACTCCCTTGATATGTAGAGGACGTTTCTTCCAGGGACGGACAGCGGCGTTAGACTCATGGGCCGATTCACGCTGCACCGCAATAACGCAGCTTACCGCATCCGGCCAATGTCCCGGAAATGTCCCCGCCCGGAGAGTCCCGCCCATGTCCCGAGGTACCCTGCTCTACGCCCAGTCCGGTGGCGTCAGCGCCGTCATCAATGCCACTGCCTCGGCCGTGATCGCCGAAGCAAGGGCGAAGAAAATCAAGGTGTTGGCGGCACGCAACGGCATCCTGGGCGCCCTGCGCGAGGACCTGATCGACACCTCGAAGGAATCGGCCGCCAGCATCGCCGCGCTGGCCCATACCCCGGGCGGCGCATTCGGCTCGTGCCGCTACAAACTCAAGTCGCTGGAGGCGGACCGCGCGAAGTACGAGCGCCTGCTGGAGGTGCTGAGGGCGCACGACGTGCGCTGGTTCCTCTACAACGGCGGCAACGATTCGGCCGACACCGCGTTGAAGGTCTCGCAGCTGGCGGAGGAGTTCGGTTATCCGCTGACCTGCGTGGGCGTGCCCAAGACCATCGACAACGACCTGGCCGTCACCGACACCTGCCCGGGCTTCGGCTCGGCCGCCAAATACACCGCCGTCTCGGTGCGCGAAGCCGCCTTGGACGTGGCGGCGATGGCCGAGACCTCCACCCGCGTCTTCATCCATGAGGCGATGGGCCGCCACGCCGGCTGGCTGGCCGCCGCGGCCGGGCTGGCCGGGGAGAATCCCGACGACGCGCCGCAGATCATCCTGCTGCCCGAACGCGCCTATGACGAAGCCGCCTTCCTGGCGAAGGTGAAGCAGGTGGTGGCGAAGGTAGGCTGGTGCGTGGTGGTTGCCAGCGAAGGCATCCACACCGCTGATGGCCGCTTCGTCGCCGATGCCGGCGGCGCTGCCGATTCGTTCGGCCACACCCAGCTCGGCGGCGTCGCCTCGTACCTGGCCGGCCGGGTCAAGGCCGAGCTCGGCTACAAGGTGCACTGGACCCTGCCCGACTACCTGCAGCGTTCGGCCCGCCATGTCGCCAGCAAGACCGACTGGGAGCAGGCGCAGGCCGTCGGCAAGGCAGCGGTGCGGTTCGCGCTGGAGGGACGGAACTCGGTGATGCCGGTAATCGTGCGCACGTCCGATGCGCCGTACCGCTGGAAGATCGAGGCCGCGCCGCTGTCGAAGGTGGCCAACCACGAGAAGAAGATGCCGGCCGGCTTCATCCGCAAGGATGGTTTCGGCATCACCGGAAAGGCGCGCCGCTACCTGCAGCCACTGATCCGCGGCGAAGCGCCGCTGCCCTGGGGCCGCGACGGCCTGCCGAAGTACGTGACGCTGAAGAACGTGGCGGTGGCGAAGAAGCTTCCGGACTGGGAAGGCTGAGCCGCGCGTCATTCGGCGACGCACGACGGATGCTTTTTCGGCGAAGCCCCAGCGGGGCCTTGCCCCGCTCTACAAAGATGTCGGCGATCTGTAGCGCCGGGCAACGCCCGGCGGGGCTTGGCCGGTAATGCCCCAGCGGGGCGTTGCCCCGCTCTACAAGATGTCGGCGATCTGTAGCGCCGGGCAACGCCCGGCCGGGCTTGGCCGGTAATGCCCCAGCGGGGCGCTGCCCCGCTCTACAAGATGGCGGCGATCTGTAGCGCCGGGCAACGCCCGGCGGGGCTTGCCCGGTAATGCCCCAGCGGGGCGTTGCCCCGCTCTACAAAGATGGCGGCGATCTGTGGCGCCGGGCAGCGCCCGGCGGGGCTTGGCCGGTAAGGCCCCAGCGGGGCGTTGCCCCGCTCTACAAGATGGCGGCGATCTGTGGCGCCGGGCAACGCCCGGCGGGGCTTGCCCGGTAATGCCCCAGCGGGGCGTTGCCCCGCTCTACGCCGGCTGCGGTCAGCGGCAGGGTTTGCCTTCCATCGCCAGGTTCACCGCGAATGCCGGCAACGACGCCAGTTTGCCGGCTTCGGCCTGCTGGCGGGCTTCGCCCAGGTAGACACGCAACTGGCCCTGCCCATCGCGGGTCATTGGCTGTTCGACCGGACGCCGCCAGACTTCGACCACCGCCTGCAGGCCCGGGCAGGCCGCGGCGGGAATGCGGATGCGATCGTTGAGCCGCCAGCCGTCCTTGCCCGGCTGGACCTGGGCGAAGTCCAGCAGCGCCGCGCGCGGCTGGCAGCGCGCATCGGTGCGCACCAGTTGCATGTCGTAGGGCGCATCGGCCTGGCCGGTGAAACGACCTTCGATGCGGGTGCAGGCTTCGGGAATCTGCCGCACGGTGTGCACCGCCCCCGTCGCCTGCGCGGTCCCGGGTGGACGCTGTATCTCCGGTTGCGCCGCCGCGGGCGCCTGCGCGCCTGCGGCCAGCGGAAGCAGGGCCAGCAAGGGTATCGGCAGCATTCCACGCCCCATCTTCATCGGCCAGCCTCGCTGATCATGGAAAGCAGCACGGTGCCAGCCCGGCGCTGAACGCAATGGCAAGCGTGACCGACCCGTGACAGTGAACGGCAGCTGACCCATACTCGCCACGGCTCCAGGAAAAGTTGAACACCGCGACACGCACCACGGCCGCTGCATGGCTCCGGGTCTGTTCCAGTGCTTCATCCCCGGCGTGTCCCGCGTTCAGCTGTTGCTGGGCGACATCCACCTGTGCTGGAGGGGTTCATGCTGGAACACTACGGTCTCGTCTTCGCCCTGGCGTGCGCGGTCATCGCCATCGCCTATGGTCTGTTCGCCGCGCGCTGGGTCTTGCGCCAGCCGGCCGGCAACCCGCGCATGCAGGAGATCGCTTCGGCGATCCAGGAAGGCGCGCGCGCCTACCTCAACCGCCAGTACCTGACCATCGCCATCGCCGGCGTGGTGCTGTTCGTGCTGGTGGGCATTTTCCTGAGCTGGTACACCGCGGTCGGTTTCGCGGTCGGCGCGGTGCTGTCCGGCGCGGCCGGCTACATCGGCATGAACGTCTCGGTCCGCGCCAACGTGCGCACCGCAGAGGCCGCGCGCAACGGCATGAGCGCGGCGATGGACGTGGCGTTCAAGGGCGGTGCGATCACCGGCATGCTGGTGGTGGGGCTGGGCCTGCTGGGCGTGGCCGGCTACTACCTGCTGTTGACCCGGCACCTGGGCGTGACCGGCGAGGCCGCGCTGCACGCGCTGGTCGGGCTGGCGTTCGGCAGCTCGCTGATCTCGATCTTCGCGCGCCTGGGCGGCGGCATCTTCACCAAGGGCGCGGACGTGGGTGCCGACCTGGTGGGCAAGGTCGAGGCCGGCATCCCCGAGGACGACCCGCGCAACCCGGCGGTGATCGCCGACAACGTCGGCGACAACGTCGGCGACTGCGCCGGCATGGCCGCCGACCTGTTCGAGACCTACGCAGTGACGGTGATCGCCACCATGCTGCTGGGCGGGCTGATGATCGCCGAGGCCGGGCACAACGCGGTGTTGTATCCGCTGGTACTGGGCGGCGTGTCGATCATCGCCTCGATCATCGGCGCGTTCTTCGTCAAGGTGAAAACCGGCGGCTCGATCATGGGCGCGCTCTACAAGGGCGTGATCGTCTCCGGCGTGCTGGCGGCCATCGCGTTCTGGCCGGTGACCACGCAGCTGATGGCCGACTCCAGCTACGGCGCGACCAACCTGTACCTGTGCGCGCTGATCGGGCTGGTGCTGACCGGGCTGATCGTGTGGATCACCGAGTACTACACCGGCACCCAGTACAAGCCGGTGCAGCATGTGGCGCAGGCCTCGACCACCGGCCACGGCACCAACATCATCGCCGGCCTCGGCGTGTCGATGAAATCCACCGCGCTGCCGGTGGTGGCGGTCTGCGCGGCGATCTGGGGCGCGTTCCACTTCGGCGGGCTGTACGGCATCGCCATCGCCGCCACCGCGATGCTGTCGATGGCCGGCATGATCGTCGCGCTCGACGCCTATGGCCCGATCACCGACAACGCCGGCGGCATCGCCGAGATGGCCGAGCTGCCGAGCGACATCCGCGACATCACCGACCCGCTCGACGCGGTGGGCAATACCACCAAGGCGGTGACCAAGGGCTATGCGATCGGCTCGGCGGCGCTGGCGGCCCTCGTCCTGTTCGCCGACTACACCCACAACCTGCAGGCCGCGCACCCGGGCGAGAGCTTCGCCTTCGACCTGTCCGACCATTACGTCATCATCGGCCTGCTGATCGGCGGCCTGATCCCCTACCTGTTCGGCGCGATGGCGATGGAAGCGGTGGGCCGCGCCGCCGGCGCGGTAGTGGAGGAAGTGCGCCGCCAGTTCCGCGACATCCCCGGCATCATGCAGGGCACCGGCAAGCCGCAGTACGACAAGGCGGTGGACATGCTGACCCGCTCGGCGATCCGGGAAATGATCGTGCCCTCGCTGCTGCCGGTGGCGGTGCCGATCGTGGTCGGCCTGCTGCTGGGGCCACGCGCGCTCGGCGGCCTGCTGATCGGCACGATCGTGACCGGCCTGTTCGTGGCGATCTCGATGACCACCGGCGGCGGCGCCTGGGACAACGCCAAGAAGTACATCGAGGACGGCCACTTCGGCGGCAAGGGCAGCGAGGCGCACAAGGCAGCGGTGACCGGCGATACCGTCGGCGATCCCTACAAGGACACCGCCGGCCCGGCGATCAACCCGCTGATCAAGATCATCAATATCGTCGCGCTGCTGCTGGTACCGCTGCTGTAACCGTAGCCGGCTGCGCACGGCACCCCCGCCCTTCCCCCGCCCTGCGGGGGAAGGGATCGGGACGGGGCAGCGCATCGGGCGCTGATCGGACTCATCGCTGTCGTGGCGTCGTCGCTCGCCACCCCGGTGCACGGGTGGAGGGGAGCAAGGAACGAACGAGGGCAACGCAGCCCGTTTCTCCTCCCGCCCCCTCTGTCTCCCGCTGGCCGGGGCCGCAATCCCGGCCGTGCGGCTTCGGCCCCGGCGCTCACTCCTTCCCTGCCCGCTCCCCGCCCGCCCCGTCCTTTGGTGCGCCGCACCAGCGGCAGGCGTAGAATGGCCGTCTTCTGTCAAACGCACGATTCGGAGCAGCGCATGGGTCTGGAACTCGTTTCCGCGGGCAAGAACCCCCCGGAAGAAATCAACGTCATCATCGAGATTCCGAAGGATTCGGAACCGGTGAAGTACGAAGTGGACAAGGAATCGGGCGCGATCTTCGTCGACCGCATCCTCTCCACGCCGATGCGCTACCCCTGCAACTACGGTTACGTCCCCAACACCCTGGGCGGCGACGGCGACCCGGCCGACGTGCTGGTGGTGCTGCCGCTGCCGCTGGTGCCCGGTTCGGTGGTGCGCTGCCGCCCGGTCGGCGTGCTGAAGATGACCGACGAGGCCGGCAGCGACGAGAAGATCCTGGCCGTGCCGGTGTCGAAGATCTTCAGCGGCTACGGCCACGTGGAAGACATCGCCCAGGTTTCCAGCCACTGGCTGGAGCGCATCGGCCACTTCTTCGAGCACTACAAGGACCTGGAAAAGGGCAAGTGGGTCAAGATCGAAGGCTGGGGCGACGCCGCCGAGGCCAAGCGCATCCTGGTCGAGGCCCAGCAGAGCTTCGCCGCCAAGCAGGCCTGAATCGTGCCGGCGGCGCCTCTGGGGAGGCGGCCGCCGCCAGCGACGACGATCACGTTTCATGCGCGCCGGGCATGACCTCGGCGGGGTGTTCCGCTACATTGACAGGCCGGTTTTCCGGCCTGTTCCGGTCGCAGCCGGACGGTTCCATTTGGGGGAAGTGTCTTGCGTATCCTGCTAGTCGGTGACGAAGCCAGCCTGTCGGCCGATCTCCTCGAATACATCACCGACCTGGGCGAGGAGTGGCAGGTCCAGACCGCCCCGGATGGCAATGCCGCCATCGCCACGGTGGCGTCCAGCGTGATCGACGCGGTCATCGTGGCCCCGCTCCTGCCCGACCTCACTGCCGCCACCCTGCTCGGCCAGATCCGGACCCTGCGCCCGGAGACGATCCGCATCGCGCTGATCGATGCCGCGCAGAGCCAGCGCGCGCCCGCGGCCCGCATCATCGGCGTCGCGCACCGCTTCCTGCCGCTGCCGCTGTCGCCGGAAGTGCTGCTCGAGGCGCTGACCAGCCTTGAGGAACTGCGCGAGCTGCTGGACAGCCCGCGCCTACGCGCCGCCATCGGCCGCATCGAAAAGCTGCCCTCGCCGCCGCACCTGTACCTGAGCCTGATGCATGCGCTGGAAGAGGACGAGAACAGCGACGCCAACGACATCGCCAAGCTGGTATCGGCCGACCCGGCCATCGCCGCCAAGGTGCTGCAGCTGTCCAACTCCGCCTTTTTCAACAGCGGCCGCGCGATTTCCGACCTGCGCGGCGCGGTGACCCGGCTGGGCCTGTCCACCCTGCGCGACCTGGTGCTCGCCAGCGAAGTGTTCTCGGTGCCGTCGGTCTCCCCCGCCGAGCGCAACGCACTGCAGGCGCGTGCCCTGACCGCCTCGCGCCTGGCCGCGAAGATGCTGCCGTCCTCCAGCTCCGAACTCGGCTCGACCGCGGCCCTGCTGGCCGATATCGGCCTGCTGCTGCCCGGCGTGCGCGACGAGCGCGAGCCCGCGGCCGAAGGCGACGAACGCCCCGGCCATGCCGAGGCCGGCGCCTACCTGCTGGGCCTGTGGGGCCTGCCGATGCCGATCATCGAAGCGGTCGCTTTCCACCTGCAGCCGCAGCGCTCGAACGTGCGCAGCTTCTGGGTCACCGGCGCGGTGCACGTGGCCACGGCCCTGGTCGGCGGCAGCCAGGTGGACGAGCAGTACCTGGAACGCACCGCGGTGCTGCCGCGGCTCGACGGCTGGCGCGAGATGGCCAACGACTTCGCCGGGCTGGCCGCCACCGCCTGAGGCGGCAATCGACGAATGCACCTGCAACGGCCGCACGGGATGCGGCCGTTTCTTTTTGGTCCGGCTGCGGAAGAACGACGTGCCTGCAGCCGAAGACATCCGGCGAAGCGGAGTAACGCCCGGCGCGACCCTCCCGGCAGATTCTGGCCGGGCGCCGCCCAGCACTGCGGAAACGATATTCCGCCCGTATGTCGATATTCCGCTCGCATGCGTAGAGCGGGGAAACGCCCCGCCTGGGCCAGCCCGGTAAAGCTCCAGCGGGGCGTTGCCCCGCCCTGCAGGGATGCGTCTGCCGAGCCCACGACCGGGTTTGCCTGTGGAAGAACAAAGAAAAAGGGGGGGGCGTGGGGGCCCCCCCTCGGCAGGGCGGGGACGAACTGGCTTGGTGAGCAGC
>NZ_JASCOS010000122.1:0-10526 GCF_029959705.1 Stenotrophomonas sp. PS02297
GGCACGAAGGCCGCCCCGCGCGGCCTTCGTGCTGTCCGGCCGCCTGTCGCAACGGCCGAGACGCCCCCGCCTCAGACTTTGCCGCGGGCGGACGCAAGCCGTGCATCCGTCACGTTTTGCTCATATAGGGAAAGGGAAGATCGCGGGCATGAACATCGACATCTGGCAGGGCGACATCACCGGCCTGGACGTGGACGCCATCGTCAACGCGGCCAACGAGAGCCTGCTCGGCGGCGGCGGCGTCGACGGGGCGATCCACCGCGCTGCCGGCCCCGGGCTGCTGGCCGAATGCGAGCGCCTGCCGGAACTGCGACCGGGCGTGCGCTGCCCCACCGGCGAGGTCCGCGCCACCGCCGGCCACGCGCTGCCGGCACGGCATGTCTTCCACACCGTCGGCCCGGTCTGGCACGGCGGCCAGCGCGACGAGGCCGCGCTGCTGGCCAACTGCTACTGGCAATCCCTGCGCCTGGCCGAACAGATGCAGCTGCAATCGATCGCCTTCCCGGCCATCAGCTGCGGCGTCTACGGCTATCCGATGCACCAGGCCGCCGTCATTGCCGTCACCGAGACCGTCACCTGGCAGAAAAGCCATGCGCGTCCGGTACGCATCGTTCTGGTGGCCTACAACACCGCCACCTTCAAGGCTTACCAGCAGGCGCTGGCCGTCGCCGGGCAGGCCAGTGCGGCGACGCCGGCCATCGACGACCCGCTGCCCTCCTTCGCACGCTAGCCTTTCTCCAGAAGCGCCTCGCGCAATTACCCGACGCGGCGGGCAGCGGCTTCCTGTAGAGCGGGGCAGCGCCCCGCTGGGGCATTACCGCGAAAGCCCCCGCCGGGCGTTGCCCGGCGCTACAGAGCCTCGCGTTTCCGTGTAGAGCGGGGCAGCGCCCCGCTGAAGCATTACCGCGAAAGCCCCCGCCGGGCGTTGCCCGGCGCTGCAGAACCTCGCGTTTCCGTGTAGAGCGGGGCAGCGCCCCGCTGGAGCATTACCGCGAAAGCCCCCGCCGGGCGCTGCCCGGCGCTACAAAGCCTCACGCTTCCCTGTAGAGCGGGGCAGCGCCCCGCTGGGGCATTACCGCGAAAGACCTCGCCGGGCGCTGCCCGGCGCTACAGAGCCTCGCGTTTCCGTGTAGAGCGGGGCAACGCCCCGCTGGGGCATTACCGCGAAAGCCCCGCCGGGCGTTGCCCGGCGCTACAGAACCTCACGTTTCCCCGTAGAGCGGGGCAACGCCCCGCTGGGGCATTACCGCAAACGCCTCCGGGCGTCGCCCTATACCGCGGGGCGCGGCGGACCAGGCCCAGGCTTTCGACCTGCCCGGAAACAGAAACGCCGGCGCAAGGCCGGCGTTTCCATATCCATCACGGGCAGGCCGCGATCAGCCTTCCCACTTGCCCAGCGCGGCCATGCCGTTTTCCCTGGCGCGCTCGAACACGGTCTTCTGCGCGGCGTCGTAATTGCCCTTCATGTCCTGGGCCCACAGCTTCAGCGCGGCCTGCTGCATCGCGCGGCCGTAGGAGAAGCTCAGCGGCCACGGCAGCTTGTCGAGCTGGTTCATCGCGTTCAGGTGCGCGGTGGACTGCTCGTCGCTCTGCCCGCCGGACAGGAACACCACGCCCGGCAGGATCGCCGGCACGGTGCTCTTCAGGCACATCACGGTGGCTTCGGCCACTTCCTCGACGTCGGCCTGCTCGTCGCAGTCCTTGCCGGAGATGACCATCGAAGCCTTCAGGATGGTGCCTTCCAGCAGCACGTTCTGCTGGTACAGCGCGTCGAACAGCGAGCGCAGGGTGGCTTCGGTGACTTCGTAGCAGGTCTCGATGTCATGGTCGCCGTCCATGATCACTTCCGGCTCGACCATCGGCACCAGGCCGCATTCCTGGCACAGCGCCGCATAACGGGCCAGCGCATGGGCGTTGGATTCGATGCAGGTCCCCGACGGGATGCTCTCGCCGATGTTGATGACCGCGCGCCACTTGGCGAAGCGTGCGCCGAGCCGGTAGTACTCCTGCAGGCGCTCGCGCAGGCCGTCCAGGCCTTCGGTGACCAGCTCGCCCGGGCAACCGGCCAGCGGGTGCGCGCCCTTGTCGACCTTGATGCCCGGAATCATGCCGTGGTCGGCCATGTACTTGGCGAACGGCACGCCGTCCCTGGTCGACTGGCGGATGGTCTCGTCGTACAGGATCGCGCCGGAGATGTGCTCGTTGAGCTTGGGCGTGGTCAGCAGCAGCTCGCGGTAGGCACGGCGGTTCTCTTCCGTGTTCTCGATGCCAACGCTTGCGAAGCGCTTGGCGATCGTGCCGGTGGATTCGTCAATGGCGATGATGCCCTTGCCCGGGGCGACCATGGCCTGGGCGGTTTCAGCCAGCAGTTCGATGCTCATGAAATTCCTGTGACGGGGTGCGGGAAAAACCGGATTATAGCCCGTGGCCGTCATGGGCCGGCCGCAAGGATGGCCTGCAAACGTTTCCAGCTTGTCCGCAACGGACAAGAAGCCGCCAGGAACGGTCCTGGCGTTGACCATCGATGGCCCGAAGGAATGCCGGCAACAGCATCCGCTTGCACCGGTCTCGCTGCCCGGCGACGAAGCGCCTGCCTCAACGCAATCCCGCGCGCAGCGCCGCGGCTTCCTTGCCGATCACCGCACCGGCCGGTCCCAGCGCGGCGACCAGGCCATCGAGCGCATCCAGGTCGTTGCGCGCGCCGCCGTGATCGCCCGCGCCCAGCCGCAAACGCGCACGCAGCAGCAGGCCGCCGGCATGCAGCGGCCCGCGCGTATCGCCCTGCTGCTCGGCCAGATGGAACTGCGTCTGCAGCAGGGTCGTCGCCTCGACCACGTTTCCCTGCCGCGCCAGCAGTTCGGCCAGGCGCAGCCGCGTTCCCATCGCCACCCGGCTGCCTTCGCCGCCCAGGCGCGTGCCCATGTCCAGCGCCTGTTCGAGATCAACGCGCGCGTCGTCCAGCCGCCCTTGCTTCAGCTCCAGCGTGCCCAGGTTGCTGAGCAGCGCGGCCAGGTGCGGCGACTGCGGATTGGCCCGCCGGTAGATTTCCGCCGCGCGGCGGAACGACTGCTCGGCCACTGCCAGGTCGCCCAGCTGCACCGACGCAACCGCGGCATTGTTGAGCGCGCCGAGTGCGTCGCTGGTGGATTGCAGCTGCAACCGCTCGAACATCGCCCATGCGGACTGCGCCGTCTCCCGCGCCCGCGCCGCATCGCCCATGCCCATGTAGGCGGCCGCCAGGTCGGCGGTGCGCGCGGCGACGATACGATCCGGACCGCCGTCCAACAACGCGCGACGCGCGGCGATGGCCTGTTCCAGCACCTGCGCCGCCACGTCCGGATGGCCATCGGCCCGCTCCAGGTTGGCCTGCAGCGACGCGCTTTCCTGCAGGTCCACCATGTGCCGGGCCGGATCGCGCTTCCAGTACCCCAGCGCCTCGTCCAGCAGCGCGCGTGCACCGGCATTGTCGCCATTGAAGTAACGCACCACGCCCAGCCCGTATTGCGCGGCGGCGCGCTGGCCGGGGAAACCCTCGATGCCCGGCCATGCCAGCGCCTGCTCGTACAGTACCTGCGCTGCTTTCAGGTCGCCCAGGCGTTGCGACAGGTCGGCGGTGGTGACTGCCAGGTGGATGCCGGTGGCCGGGTCGCCACGGTAGCTGTCGGCGAGGCGGCGCGCACCGTCGCCCAGCACATCGGACGCGGTCGCCCGCTCGCCATCGATGCGGTCGCCGGCATCGCGGAACAGCATGGCGAAATAGTCGCCGATGGCCGCATTGCGGCGCGCTTCGGCCAAAGCCGCGTCGCGCTGCACGCGCGCCTGTCGCAACTGCCAGGTGGTGCCGGCCAGGCCTGCCAGCATCGCCAGCGCGGCCAGCCCCGCCATCGCCACGCTCCAGCGGTTGCGCCGCACGAACCGGCGCGCGCGATACGCGAAGGTATCGCCCATCACCGATACCGTGCGCCCCTGCAGGAAACGCTGCAGATCGTCGGAGAGCGCCTGCACGCTGGCATATCGCCGCTCCGGCTCCTTGGCCAGCGCGGTCTGCACGATGCGGCCGAGATCGCCGCGCACGAAGCGACGGAACGCCGCCCCGGTGGTCCGCCGGCTGGCGATGCGCGCAGCCATTTCCTCGGGCCTGCCGGAGGACAGCACCGTCTCCATCCGCGCCGGCATGCCGGTGGTGATGGCCTGCGCCGCCGCCTGCAGGTTGGCCGGATCGAAGCGCCAGGGACGCTCGCCACACAGCAGTTCGTACAGCACCACGCCCAGCGCGTGCACGTCGGTAGCGACGCTCACCGGCTGCCCGAGGACCTGCTCGGGTGCGGCGTATTCGGGGGTGAAACCGGCATGGGAACCGGTGCGGGTGGTGCCTGCGTCCACATCCAGGCGCTTGGCCACGCCGAAGTCCAGCACCCTGGCATGGCCTTCGCCATCGACCAGCAGGTTGGCCGGCTTGAGATCGCGGTGCACGACCAGGTGCGCATGCGCGTGCTGCACGGCAGCGCACACCTGCCGCAACAGTTCCACGCGTTGGCGCAGGTCCAGGCGCTGCGTGTCGGCATGGTGCAGCAGGTCGCCGCCATCCACGTATTCCAGCGCGAACCAGGGGCGCGCCTGCGCATCGATGCCATGGTCGATCAACGCCGGGATGCCCGGATGCGACAACCGCGCCAGGATGCCGCGTTCCTCCAGGAAGCGCCGCGCATGCACGGTGCCGGTCCAGTGCGGCTGCAGGCGCTTGATCGCCGCGCGCTGGCCGCTGTCGTCCTCGCGCCGCGCTTCATAGACGCAGCCCATGCCGCCATGGCCGAGCATCCGCAGCAGGCGCCATGGCCCGAGCTGCTGGCCGGATTCATCCACCGGCGCATGTGGCGGCAGGCGGCCATCGAGCATGTCGGCCGCCGGCGCATCCAGCGGCCCCCGCTCGTCCACCGCCGCCAACATCCGCGCCAGTTCGGCGGCGAGTGCCGGCTCCTGCCCTGCAAGGCTCGCCAGCAGGAGCGTGCGCTGCCGCGCATCGCCATCGAGCGCGCGTTCGAACAACGCCGACAGTTGCTGCCAGCGCTCCTTTTCCGTGCTCATGTCGGCGCTCCCAGACGCGCATGCAACCAGGCACGCGCGCGTTGCCAGTCGCGGTAGACGGTGCGTTCACTGCAGCCGCGCAGGGCGGCGATCTCGGAAAACTCCATGCCGCCGTAGAAATGGCACTCCACCAGTTCCACCAGGCGCGGGTCCAGCTGCTCCAGCGCCTGCATGCCCGACTCCAGGTCCAGCGCGTCGGTGTCGGTGGCAGCGCCGGACAGGCCGGTGTGCAGGGTGATCCGCTCCAGCCCGCCACCGCGCTTCTGCGCCTGGCGGTCGCGCAGGTAGTTGGCGATCACCTGGCGCATGGCCTTGCCGGCCAGCGCCATGAACTGCCCGCGACCGGCCACGGACGCGACCTTGCCATCCAGCTTGAGGAAGGTTTCGTGCAGCAGGGCCACGGTATCCAGCGCGGTATGCCGCGCGCGGCCCAGCCGGCGATGCGCCAGCCGCTGCAGTTCGTCGTACAGCTCGCAGAATGCCGCGCGCGCGGCGACGTCCCCTGCCGGATCGCCCATCCCTTCGCCCTCCCCGTCCTGCCGGCGATCTTCCATTGCTCCCCGGTCGCCGGCAAGGAGGGCGGGTCAGGCTGCCCCTGTCCGCCCGCCAGATGCCCGCCGGCCGATGCCGCCTATGGCGTGCCGTCCATCGACCAATGGATGCCGATCTCCCCCACGAGCAGATCCTTGCCGATACCGGGCCATTGGGCATCATCGCTGCGGAAGCTGCTGTCGCCCACCGGTACCGCATCGCCATCGGCGCCCTCGCGCGCGACCAGCGTCACCGCGCGGAACCGGCTGGCGCCTGGCGGGTTGCCGAGCCTGCCGTCGTGCCAGTCCTCGACCGTGCCGCCGTAATCCCAGTCCAGCCCGAAGAAGCTGATCGACGCACCGTTCAGCGCCACCAGTTCCGCCAACGGCATGCCGACGCGCAGGCCGCTGGCCTCATGCCACAGCGACTCCGCATCGGACACGCTCACGCCGGTGACCGCCGCGTCCGCGCGGTCGGCGTCCAGGTCCAGTACCAGGCGCTTGCGCGCATCGTCCGGAAACAGCACCAGCACCGGATACTCGCCCTCGCCTTCCGGCCCATAGCGGGTTTCCGCACGCAGGTTTTCCTTGCCGAAACGCGCCTCCCATTGCGCGCGGGTGCCGGGGGTATCAGGAAGCTCCCAGCTGTCGACGACAGGAGCGGCCACCGTCGCATCCGCGGCTCCGGTGGTCCCGGCAGATTCGGTGGGCACCCCTTCCGGTGCGGATGCCACAGGGGGTGGCGTGGGTGAGCAGGCGGCCAGCACCGCGACGAAAAGCGGCAGCGACAGAAGACAGGGCTTGTACATGCGTCGGCTCCGGCAGGTGGATGCCGGCACGATAGCCGAAAGCCGTCGCCGGTAAACCCGTTCCCACGGACGTGGTCACTGCCTCCAGGAAAGCCGGACGGCAGTGGTGCGTCGTCCCGTGGCAAGGCACGGACTCACGCCGGCTGTCAGCCGGCTGCCGCTTTCCGTGTTCTCCGCAGTGGTGGCAATGAAGCCCCGCCCGACCGGAGAACGTCATGTACATCCGCAAGCCACGCATTTCCCGCTGTCCCGTGCTTTCACTGCTGGCGCTCGCGCTGGCCTCGTCCGTCGCGCTGCCGGCGCTGGCCGCAGACCCGGCATGCCTGGTGTGGAATCCAGCGACTCAGAGCTGGGTCGCCAATCCAGCGCTCGACACCAACCAAGGCACTGAAAGCGGCGTCGAGAACACCACATGCTCCGCAAGTGCCACGACTTCCGGATATCAGAACAATGCCAGCGGCAGCGGCAACGCCTATGGCTGGAGAAACTTCGTTGCAGGCACAGGCAGCAGTGCCTTCGGCAGCAGCAATTCCGCCAGTGGTCCTTTCAGCAATGCATTCGGCTACGTCAACATCGCCACCGGCACCGCCAGCAACGCCTTCGGCTACAAGAACGACGCCAGCGGCAATATGGGCAGTGCTTTCGGCTACATGGGCGAGGCTTCGGGCACGGGCAGCATCGTCATGTCCGGGTGGTATGACCTCAACGGCGACGGCGTCTGGAATCCCGGCGAGACCAGCACCGCCAGTGGCGCCGGCTCGGTCGCGGTCGGCGCCGCCGTCTCCGCCAGCGGCGAAGCCGCCAGCGCAGTGGGGGTGGGCAGCAAAGCCAGCGCTGATTACGGCACTGCAATCGGCGGGTTCAATACCGCCAACGGCATGCTCAGCAGCGCCGTGGGCTACACCAACACCGCCAATGGCTGGGGCAGCAGCGCCTTCGGCGCCTTCAACGTCGCCAACGCCCAATACAGCAGCGCTTTCGGCTACGCATCGCATGCCGACAACATCGGCAGCACCGCCATCGGCTACATGGCCGTTGCCGACCGCGACTACGCCGTGGCCGTGGGGCGTACCGGCGGCGAGCAACAGATCATCCATCTGGCAGACGGCACCCAGGCCACCGATGCGGTGAACCTTCGCCAGCTGCAGGCAGGCAACGCCGGCGCCCTGGCCGCCGCCAACGCCTACACCGATGCGAAGGTGGCGTCCGCCGCCGGTACCGCGGCGGACGTGGCGCTGGATGCGGCCAAGTCTTATGCCGATGCCGGCGATGCAGCAACGCTGGCCTCGGCCAATGCCTATACCGACGCCCAGGTGGCTTCCGTCGCCGGCGCGGCCTTGGGCGGGGCGAAGGATTACACCGATGTCCGCGAAGCCGCCGTCCGCGAGGACATGGCCGCCGGCGATGCCGCCACGCTGGCCACGTCGAAGTCCTACACCGACACCAGTGCCACCCAGACGCTGGCCTCCTCCAGGACCTACACCGACCAGAAATTCGCAGCCTGGAACGACCAGTTCACCCAGTTCCGCAGCGACGTGGACCGCCGCCTGGGCCACATGGATGCGCGTATCGACCGCATGGGCGCGATGGGGGGCGCCATGGCCGCCGCCGCACTCAACACTGCCGGCCTGCCGGGACAGAACCGGGTGGGCGTGGGTGTCGGCATGCAGGGCGGACGCTCCGCACTGGCGGTGGGCTACCAGCGGATCGTTGCCCCCAACGCCAGCGTGTCGTTGAGCGGCGCGTTCTCCGGCAGTGAGAGGGGCGTTTCCGCCGGCGCGGGTTTCAGCTGGTAGCGGAGGCCGGCGTCGACAGCGCACGGCAACCGCCGGAGCCGGTCGCAGGTTGCTGCGTGGGGTTGTCCATGCGCCGGCCCCGAGCGGTCCCGAAGCCGGTTGCGTCCTGGGTTTCCCGGTGTGGCGGGCGGCACCGACAGGGAAGTCGCCGGGGGTGGGCAACCACCCCCGTTTCCGTGGTTGTTCGCCGACTACCGGGGAAGCCAGCAAATCCCTCCATGGAGCGGGACAGCGCCCCGCTGAGTCGTTACCGGCGATGCCCCGCTCGCGACTGACCTCGTTCCTGCAAGAAGCGGTTCTGCGCGGGCATGGACACGGGCCTCATGATCGAACCGCCGCGGGGCAAGCCCCGCCCTACAGACCCGGTCATGCCGCGAATCACGGCGCATTGCCCGACCAACGGCCGGGCACCACCGCCTTCCGGGGCCAAGCCGGACTTACAGCTCGCCCAGTCCGCTGGCGCGGCCGTCGTTGCCGACCTCGAGCAGGCGCAGGGTGTTGGTGGCGCCATGGGTTTCCATGTGCTCGCCGCTGGTGAACACCACGCGGTCGCCGACCTGCAGCAGGCCGGCCTCGACCAGCAGGCGGATGCTGCCGCGCGCGGCTTCGCGCGGGGTGAAGCCGCGGCTGTCGAAGTTGATCGGGAACACATCGCGCATCAGCGCCATCTGCCGGCGCGCGCCGTCGTGGCGGGTCACCGCGAACACCGGCGCCTTGGCGCGGAAGCGCGACAGGTAGCGCGCAGTGCCGCCGGATTCGGTCATCGCCACGATCGCGCGCACGCCCACGTGCTGGGACAGGAACATCGTGGCCATGGCGATGGCCTGGTCGGCGCGCTCCAGGTTGCGCGGCGATGCGTTGAAATCGGTATCGATCTGGAACTGGCGCTCGGCGCCGAGGCAGATGCGCGCCATCGCCTCGACCGCCTTGACCGGATAGGCGCCGGCCGCGGTTTCGGCCGACAGCATCACCGCGTCGGTACCGTCGATGACCGAGTTGGCCACGTCCAGCACCTCGGCGCGGGTCGGGATCGGGCTTTCGACCATCGACTGCAGCATCTGCGTGGCGGTGATCACCACCTTGTTCTGCGCCAGCGCGGCCTTGATGATCTTCTTCTGCAGGCCCGGCAGTTCGGCATCGCCGATCTCCACGCCCAGGTCGCCGCGCGCGACCATCACCACGTCGCTGGCCTCGACGATCTCCTCCAGGTTCTCGATCGCCTCGGTGCGCTCGATCTTGGACACCAGCGCCGCGTCGCAGCCATGCTGCTGGGCGATGGCCCGCGCATCGTTCATGTCCTGCGCGTTGCGGCAGAACGAGACGGCGATGAAGTCCACGCCGATCTTCGCCACGATGCCGATCAGCTCCTTGTCGCGCTCGGTCAGCGCGCCCAGCGAGAGGCCGCCACCCTGCTTGTTCAGGCCCTTGCGGTCGGACAGCACGCCATCGTTGAGCACCGTGTTGATGATGCGCTCGCCCTGCACCTCCACGACCTGCAACTGCATCAGGCCATCGTCCAGCAACAGGACATCGCCCGGGCCCACGTCCTGCGGCAGGCCGAGGTAGCTCACGCCCACCTGGCTGGCGTCGCCGGGGGCCGCGTCGGCGCTGGCGATCAGGTCGAAGCGGTCGCCGGCCTTGAGCTGCACCTTGCCGCCGGCGAAGCGCTCGATGCGGATCTTCGGACCCGGCAGGTCGGCCAGGATGCCCACTTCCACGCCGACGCGGTTGGCCGCGGCGCGTACTTCAGCCGCACGCTTGGCCTGGCCGGACGGATCGCCATGGGAGAAGTTCAGCCGCACCACGTTGACGCCCGCGCGGAACAGATCGTCGAGCACGCCCGGCGCATCGGTGGCCGGTCCGAGGGTGGCGAGGATCTTGGTGCGGCGCTGGCGTTCGATCATGGTGCGAAAACTCCCGGAAAGACCGCCGAAATTAGCATATCCAGTGCATGACAACGATGTCGCATACGATTTCAGAAGAGACTTTCCGCACTGTCCCGCAGACAGGGCGGACAGCCTGTCCGGACAATGCCGCACAGCCATCCGACCCTGTCCTGCGACGGCGCGACCCATGGACAGGCGCCGGCATCGACCCGCCTTCGCGGGACAGGCCGAAAGCCAGCCGGGACATCGCCCTGTCTTGCAGCACCGGGCAGCGCCCGGCGGAGGACTTCCCGGTAGAGCTACAGCGGGGCGTTGCCCCGCTCTACCGAACCTGCAGCCCGCGCCGCCTTGTAGCGCCGGGCAACGCCCGGCGGAGGACTTCCCGGCAGAGCCGCAGCGGGGCGTTGTCCCGCTCTACCG
>NZ_JASCOS010000123.1:0-10521 GCF_029959705.1 Stenotrophomonas sp. PS02297
CCTGTATTGAGCCGCCGCGGCAGTGCCGGCCGCTGGCCGGCAACCGCAATGACGATGATCCCGAAGCTGCCGGCCAGCGGCCGGCATTACCGGGACCGGACTGGAGGCAAGCCGCACCTCTCGCAGGAGCTCACGCGGCGAGCCAGCGCCGCGCCATGCGCCGCAGCGATTCGTCCGCCTGCGCGTCGGCAGCGATGGCGGCGATGTCGCGCCACGCCAGTTCCAGCGACTCCTCGCTGACCACGAAACGCTCGTCCGCCGCGGCGCGCACCACGTAGCGCGCGTCGTAATGCCAATGGCCGGGCACCTGCCCGCGCTCGGGAATCCAGTGGCGGTCCAGGTCGAACGGTGTCCGCATCTCCAGCCGCAGCCCGGACAGCCCCGACTCTTCCTGCGCCTCGCGCAGGGCAACTCCGGCCAGGTCGCGGTCGCCGTCGGCGTGGCCGCCCAGCTGCAGCCAGCGTTCCAGCTTGCGGTGGTGGGTCAGCAGCACCCGCCTGCCGTCGGCGCTGACCAGCCAGGCGCTGCCGGTGAAGTGGCCGGCCAGGCGCGAGCGCGCGAACGGATCCTCGCCCCCCTCGTCCAGCAGTTGCAGGAACTGGCCCGCCACCGCCAGGTGCTCCGGCACCCGCCGCGCATAGTCCTGCAGCGCGTCGCGCAGCTTCCCATCGTGTTCGAGCATGACTGCAGGCACATCCCTTCGGTCCGATCCGGCGCTCATTATCGCCGTCCATGCTGCACCTGCGCTTGTCGGTTTCCTTTGCCTTTGGCAAGGTAGGACGTTGCCAGCGGTTCAGCTTGCATCGTCCCTTACGCATCCCCGCCGATGCGTGGAACAACACCCAGGTCTGGAAAACAGCGAATGCTCAAAACACTGTTGAGGGTCAAACCGGTCGAGCCGACCGCACACGTGGATGCCGGCGAACCGGTGGAAGGCAGCCTGCAGGGCGAAGCCACGCTCAAGCGCACCCTCACAGCCAAGCACCTGATCCTGTTGGGCATGGGCGCGGTGATCGGCGCCGGCATCTTCGTCATCACGGGCCAGGCCGCGGCCCACCACGCCGGCCCCGCGATCATGCTGTCGTTCGTGCTGGCCGGGCTGGCCTGCGCCTTCGCCGGCCTGTGCTATGCGGAGTTCGCGGCGATGATGCCGGTCTCCGGCAGCGCCTATTCGTACTCCTACGCCACTCTGGGCGAGGGCATGGCCTGGTTCATCGGCTGGTGCCTGGTGCTGGAGTACCTGTTCGCTTCCTCATCGGTGGCGGTCGGCTGGTCGGCCTACCTGCTCAGTTTCCTTACCAGCACCCTGCACCTGCCCTTCCCCGAGGCGCTGACCGCCGCGCCGATCGCCTGGGAAAACGGCCAGTTCGTCGCCTCCGGCAAACTGCTCAACCTGCCTGCGGTGCTCATCATCGCCGTGATCTCGGGGCTGCTGTACGTCGGCGTCACCCAGTCCACGTTCGTCAATGCGGTGATCGTCGCCATCAAGGTGGCGGTGATCTGCCTGTTCGTGGGTTTCGGCGCGATGTATGTCAATCCGGAAAACTGGACGCCCTTCATCCCCGACAACACCACCGGCGTTTTCGGCGATTTCGGCTGGAGCGGCGTGTTCCGCGCGGCCTCCATCGTGTTCTTCGCCTACATCGGCTTCGACGCGGTCTCCACCGCCGCCGGCGAGACCAAGGACCCGCAACGGAACATGCCGATCGGCCTGCTCGGCTCGCTGGCGGTGTGCACCATCATCTACATCGTGGTCTGCGCGGTGATGACCGGGCTCATGCACTACACCAAGCTCGGCACCGACAAGCCGGTGGCCACGGCACTGGAAGCCTATGCCAACCTGGCGTGGCTCAAGACCTGGGTCGAGATCGGCGCCATCGCCGGCCTGTCCTCGGTGGTGCTGGTGATGATGATGGGCCAGACCCGCATCGCCTACACCATTTCCCGCGACGGCCTGCTGCCGCCGATATTCGGCAAGGTGCACCCGAAGTTCCGCACCCCGCACCTGAGCACGGTGATCGTCGGCGTGGTCGCCGCCATGCTGGGCGGGCTGGTGCCGCTGAACGTGCTGGGCGAGCTGGTCGCGATGGGCACGCTGCTGGCCTTCGCCACGGTCTGCATCGGCGTGCTGATCCTGCGCCGTACCCGCCCGGAAATGCCGCGCGCATTCCGCGTGCCGGCGGTGTGGCTGGTCGCGCCGCTGGGCGCGCTGATCTGCCTGTCCCTGTTCGCGATGGCCTTCGCCGCCCACTGGCTGGTGTTCGTGCTGTGGAACGTGCTGGGCGTCGCCATCTATCTCGGCTACGGCATGCGCCACAGCAAGCTGAACCGGAACGCCTGATTTTCCTCCGGCCGGCCATCGCGCCGGCCGCTCCTGCACGCACGACGAGCGAAGACGCACCATGTTCAAGCAATTGTGGGCCACCAAACATCCGCACGCCGCCCATGAGGAGGCCAACGGCCTGAGCCTGCGCCGCACCCTGGGCCCGTGGGGCCTGACCGCGCTGGGCATCGGCGCGGTGATCGGCGGCGGCATCTTCGTCATCACCGGCCAGGCCGCGGCCAACCACGCCGGCCCGGCGATCATGCTGTCCTTCATCCTGGCCGCGGTGTGCTGCGCGTTCTGCGCCATGGCCTATGCCGAGTTCGCGGCGATGGTGCCGGTCTCCGGCAGCGCCTATACCTATACCTACGCCACCTTCGGCGAACTGTCGGCCTGGTTCATCGGCTGGATGCTGGTGCTCGAGTACGGCGTCTCCGCCTCGGCGGTAGCGGTGAGCTGGACCGGCTATTTCCTCAGCCTGCTCAGCCATTTCGACATCCACCTGCCGGCGGCGCTGGTCAACGCGCCGCTGGACGAGAAGCTGCGCCCGACCGGCGCCATCGCCAACCTGCCGGCGGCCGGCCTGGTGCTGCTGCTGACCTGGCTCTGTTACGTGGGCATCCGCAAGTCCTCGGCGATGAACATGGCCATGGTCGTGCTCAAGACCGGGCTGATCGTGCTGGTGATCTTCGCCGGCTGGAAGTACGTGGACCCGGGCAACTGGACCCCGTTCATCCCCGCCAACGAAGGCCCGGGCAAGTACGGCTTCGAAGGTGTGCTGCGCGGCGCGGCGATGGTGTTCTTCGCCTACATCGGCTTCGAGGCGGTGTCGGTGGCGGCGCAGGAATCGCACAAGCCGCAGCGCGACATGCCCATCGGCATGCTGCTGTCGCTGGTGGTGTGCACCGTGCTGTACATCGCCATGGCCGCGGTGATGACCGGCCTGGTGCCGTACAAGCTGCTCGGCACCGCCGAGCCGGTGGTGACCGCGGTGGCCGCACATCCGCAGCTGGGCTGGCTGCGCATCATCGTCGAGGTCGGCGCGCTGATCGGCTTGTCCTCGGTGGTGCTGGTGATGATCATCGGCCAGCCGCGCATCTTCATGATCATGGGCCGCGACGGCCTGCTGCCGCCGGTGTTCACCCGCATCCACCCGAAGTACCGTACGCCGCACATCAACACCGTCATCACCGGCATCGGCATCGCCCTGCTGGCGGCGCTGTTCCCGCTGGACATCCTCGGCGAACTGACTTCGATGGGCACGCTGATCGCCTTCGCCGCGGTCTGCGCCGGCGTGCTGGTGCTGCGCCGCACCCATCCGGAACTGCCGCGCCCGTTCCGCATGCCGGCAGCCTGGCTGCTGTGCAGCCTGGGCGTGCTCAGCTGCATCGCCCTGCTCACCGCCATGACCCTGCACAACTGGATGCTGATGGGCCTGTGGACGCTGACCGGCTTCATCATCTACTTCGCCTACGGCATGCGGCACAGCAAGCTCAATGCCGCCAACAAGGCCCGCAACGGCTGAGCGGCGACGCACCAGGCCGCGCATGACCGGAGCCCGGGGCGTTCCCCCGGGCTCTGCGTTGCCGCCAACGGCAAACAAACCGGCACCGGCTGGGTAGAATTGGCGGCATGAACGCGCCCACTGCCCCTTACGACGCCCAGCGCCTGAGCGAACTGGCCCAGTTGTTGATCGACAACGTCCGCGAACTGGCCCAGGCCGGCTGGACGCCGGCCACCAGCAGCAACTTCTCGCATCGCCTGGACGACCGCCACGCCGCGATCACCGTGTCGGGCAAGGACAAGGGGCGGCTGGTCGAGGCCGACATCATGGTCGTGGATTTCCACGGCAAGGCCGTCGGCCGGCTGCTGCGCCCCTCGGCCGAGACCCTGCTGCACACCCAGCTCTATGCGCGCTTCCCGGAAGTGGGCTGCGTGCTGCACACGCACTCGCCGGTGCAGACGATCGCTTCGCGCCTGTACGGCGGCGATGGCCACATCCGCCTGGAAGGTTATGAGCTGCTCAAGGCGCTGCACGGCAACTCCACCCACGAGACCGCGGTGGACCTGAAGGTATTCGCCAATACCCAGGACATGGACGCGCTCGCCGCGCAGGTGGAGGCCGAACTCGACCGGGCGCCGATGTGGGGTTACCTGATCGACGGCCACGGCCTGTACGCCTGGGGCCGCGACATGGCCGAAGCGCGCCGCCACCTGGAAGCCTTCGAGTTCCTGCTCCATTGCGAGCTGGAACTGCGCCGGCTGCGCGCCGCCGGCTGAAACGCCGCATTCGCCCGCCGCCTCGCTCCGGCGGGGGCAATGCCGTGCCCATGCCTGCTACCCTTTTTATCCCCACGCCCGGAGCCGCCGCCATGAGCCGACTGCGCATCTTCAACGACACCGATCCCGCCACCCCGCTGCTCGACAGCCGCGACGGCCAGGTCATCAGCACCGAACTGAAGAAGATCGGCGTCACCTTCGAACGCTGGCAGGCCAGGCATCCGGTCGCACCGGGCGCCAGCCAGGAGGACGTGTTCGCCGCCTACCGCGAGGACATCGACCGCCTGGTCGCCACGCACGGCTTCAAGAGCGTGGACGTGGCTTCGATCGCGCCGGACAACCCCAACCGCGCCGAGATCCGCCTGAAGTTCCTCGACGAGCATTACCACAAGGAGGACGAAGTGCGCTTCTTCGTCGCCGGCTCGGGCCTGTTCACCCTGCACGTGGACGACAGGGTCTATGAGGTGGAATGCGTCAAGGACGACCTGATCTCGGTGCCGGACAGCACCACCCACTGGTTCGACATGGGGGCCGAACCGAGCTTCGTCGCGATCCGCTTCTTCACCGAGCCGGATGGCTGGGTCGGGCACTTCACCGGCACCGACATCGCGCAGCGCTTCCCGCGCTACGAGCCGGAATCCGCCTGACCTGCCCTGCCCTGCCCGCAGGAAAGGGATCGGCATGAGGGCCGCAGAGCGGCGATGCATCCACTGCCCGGCCCGCCAGCGCCCTCCTGCCACTCCACGGCTTCGCTGCCTCCCATCCGCCCCTTCGGGGGCGACTTCCCCTGCAGGGGAAGGAACCGGAACAACCCCATGACCGTCCGCGCCATCCTCACCGACATCGAAGGCACCACCTCGAGCATCTCCTTCGTCAAGGAAGTGCTGTTTCCCTACGCCCGCGCCGCCCTGCCCGGCTTCGTGCGCGCGCATGGGCAGGAACCGGAGGTGCGCCGCTGGCTCGATGCCGTCGCCACCGAGATCGCCGCCAGCGCCTGCCAGGACGAAGTCATCGTCGAGGCGCTGCAGGGCTGGATCGACCAGGACCGCAAGCACACCGCGCTCAAGGCGCTGCAGGGCATGATCTGGGACAGCGGCTACCGCAACAGCGACTACACCGCGCACCTGTACCCGGAAGTGGCCGCGGTACTGCGCGGCTGGCATGCCGCCGGCATCCCCCTGTACGTCTATTCCTCCGGATCGGTGCCGGCGCAGAAACTGTTCTTCGGGTTCAGCGACGCCGGCGACCTCAACGGCCTGTTTTCCGGCAACTTCGACACCGAGATCGGCGGCAAGCGCGAGGCCGGCAGCTATGCGCGCATCGCCGCGGCCATCGGCGCCGCGCCGCGCGACATCCTGTTCCTGTCCGACATCGTCGAGGAGCTGGATGCCGCACGCGACGCCGGACTGCGTACCGTGCTGCTGGACCGCCGCGACGACTACCCGATGCCGCGCACCGGCGATGCCACCCACGGCCATGCGCGCGTGGAGGATTTCAGCCAGATCGTGCTTTGAGCGCATCGTCGCCGCTGACGCCGCGCCTGCGGAAACCTGCCGTTGCGCAAGCGCCGCCCGTGGCGGCTACTCACGGTCCGCCCGGCGCAGCACCAGCACATCGATGCTCGACGGCACGCCCAGCCGCGCGGTGAAGCCGTCCCACTGGCCAGCGCCGGGACTGACGAACAGGGTCATGCCGCCGACCTGGTAACCGCCGCGCACGTAACCGTCGTTGGCCGGGGCCACCAGCCAGCGATCCATGCCGAGAATATGGCCGCCGTGGGTATGCCCCGACAGCTGCAGGTCGATGGCGCCGGTGGCCGCGGCGGTACGCGCCAACCGCGGCTGGTGCGCGAGCAGGATGTGGAAATCGCTTCCCTGCGCCTGCCGCACCACGGCGGGGATGTCAGGGGCGATGCCATCGTGGACCAGGTCGCCACGCCGGTAGAACGCCGGATCGCCTACGCCGGACACCGCCAGCGTGCGGCCACCGATGTCGAGCTTCGCTGTCCGGTTCTCCAGCACGCCTAGCCCCATCTGCCGGAAGTGCGCCATCCACGCCGCGTAGTTGCTGTAGTACTCGTGGTTGCCGGGCGCGAGCCACACGCCATGCGGCGCATGCAGTTCGGCCAGCGCGGCGACATTGGCCGCATTGCTTTCGACCTGCCCGTCGACCATGTCGCCCGGCAGCACGATCAGGTCGGGCCGCGCCGCCAATACCTCATCGACGATGCGTCGCGTGCGCCATGCGCCCTTGACCGGGCTGGCATGGATATCGGCCAGCACCGCCACGCGCAGGCCGTCCAGTTCGGGCGGCAAGGTGCGCAACGCCAGTTCGCGCTCGTGCACCTGTGGCGGTTTCAGGCCATTGAACACGCCCAGCGTCGCCAGCAGCACGCCCGCCAGCGCGATGCCACGATTCAGCCGCACGCCGTGCAGCAGGGTGCGCGCCGGCACACCGGTCTTCAGCAGACGCAACGTCAGCCACAACGCGTCGCGCAGCAGCACCAGCGGCAGCACCAGCAGGAACGCCACCAGCACCCAGCCGAACAGCAGCTGCACCCAGGCGCCGGCGACGTCGCCCAGGGCATGCAGGCGCCACAGCGCACCCAGCACCGGCGGCAGCAGAGCGAAGGCCAGCGTGACACCGAAATGCCAGCGCCGCTGGCGACGTCCCGGGGAGGTCACCGGCCACCACAGCCAGAATGCGAGCAACAGGGGAACCAGCAGTACCAGTACGATCATCGACATGCACCACGGCGGCAGCGAACGCCCCGCCGGAAGGAAACGGAGAAGTGGCCGCTACTCTCGCATGCCGCCCCTGTAGCGCCGGGCAATGCCCGGCGGGGCCTTGCCGGGACGGCTCCAGCGGGGCGGTGCCCCGCTCTACAAGGCGGCGGGTTCTGTAGCGCCGGGCAACGCCCGGCGGGGCTTTGCCGGGAAAGCTCCAGCGGGGCGGTGCCCCGCTCTACAAGGCGGCGGGTTCTGTAGCGCCGGGCAACGCCCGGCGGGGCCTTGCCGGGAAAGCTCCAGCGGGGCGGTGCCCCGCTCTACGAGGCGGCGGGTTCTGTAGCGCCGGGCGACGCCCGGCGAGGCTTTGTCGGGAAAGCTCCAGCGGGGCGGTGCCCCGCTCTACAAAGCGGCGGGTTCTGTAGCGCCGGGCAGCGCCCGGCGGGGCTTTACCGGGAAAGCTCCAGCCGGGCGCCCCCCTTTTAAGAGGTCTTGCCGGAGATCCAGCGGTCGACCTTCTCGTCCAGCACGTCCAGCGGCACCGAGCCGTCCTTCAGCACTTCGGCATGGAATTGGCGGATGTCGAACTTGTCGCCCAGCTTCTGCTCGGCGCGCCTGCGCAATTCCTGGATCTTCAGCTCGCCGGTCTTGTAGGCCAGCGCCTGGCCCGGCCAGGCCATGTAGCGCTCGGCTTCGGCGATGGCATCCGGTTCGCTGACCGAAGAGTTGGCGAACATGTAGTCCAGCACCTGCTGCCGGGTCCAGCCCTTGGAATGCAGGCCGGTGTCCACCACCAGCCGCACCGCGCGCCACAGCTCGCCCTGCAGGCGGCCGAAATAGTTGTACGGATCGGTGTAGACGCCGAGGTCCTTGCCCAGGCTTTCGGCGTACAGGCCCCAGCCCTCGATGAAGGCGGTCTGTCCGCCGAAGCGGCGGAACGCCGGCACGCCCTGCAGTTCCTGCTGCAGCGCGATCTGGAAGTGATGCCCCGGGATCGCTTCATGCAGGAACAGGTCCTCCGCGTCCCAGGTCTTGCGGGTCGTCAGGTCGTAGGTATTGACGTAGAAGATGCCCGGGCGGCTGCCGTCCTCGCTGGGCGAGGTGTATTCGCCGCCGGCGGCCGACTGCGCGCGGAACGCCTCGACCGGGCGGATCTCGAAACCGGCCTTCGGCGTCAGCGAGAACAGCTTGGGCACATTCGCCTCGATCGTCTTCTCCAGGCCGCGGTAGTGCGCCAGCAGCGCCTCTTCCGACTTGAACTCGAACTGCTTGTCGTGCTGCATGAACCGGAAGAAATCCTGCAGCGAGCCCTTGAAGCCCACCTGTTCCATCACCTTGCGCATCTCGCCCTGGATGCGTTCGACTTCCTTCAGGCCGATCTCGTGGATCTGCTCGGGGGTCTGCGTGGTGGTGGTGCTCTGCCTGGCGTTGAAGGCATACCACGCCTTGCCGTCGGGCAGCGCATCCAGGCCGACGCTGTCGCGGGTGGCCGGCAGGTATTCATTGGCGATGAAATCGCGCTCCTTCCGGATCGCCGGCATCAGCTGGTCGTCGATCAGCGTGCGGAATGCGGCGGTCAGGCGCTCCTTGTCGGCGGCCGGGAAATCGGCCGGCATCGACTTGACCGGACCCCAGAACTGGCTGTCCTCGGCCTTGGCGGCAAGGATCGCATCGAACTGCGGCACCACTTTCTCCATCAGCACGCGCGGCTGCACCACGCCGGCCTTCATGCCTTCGCGCATGTTGGCGATCTCGGTATCCAGCAGCACCGGGATGCGCGCGGCGCGCTTGAGCCAGTCGTCGTAGTCCTTCACCGTCTTGAACGGCTGCGCCCCCTGGCCCGAACCGAACATCACGGAGTAACTGACAATCGAGCCCATCTGGTTGACCGGCATCATCCAGCCCGGGAACTTCTCGCCTTCCAGCGACTGCTTCTGTTCCTCGACGAAGATGCGGTAGCTGAGCAGATCCTGGCCGGCCAGGCCGGCATCGCCGAGCTTCTGCACCTTGTCCAGCCATTGCACGGTGAAGTCGTGCACCTGCCTGCGGTACTCGGCCGCCCCCATGTCCGGCAACTGGTCGTTGTAACGATTGTCGCCCTGGTAGGTGGCCTGCAGCGGGTTGAGCTTGAGCACGCCTTCCCAGTAGTCGGCGTACAGCTGGTTCAGCCGCGCGGCCTTGTCGGCCTGGGATGCCGGGCTGGCGGCATCGCTGCCGGCCGGCGGCGCGGAGGGCGAACAGGCGGCCAGCACGACGGCCAGCGACAGCGAAACGGACAGGGCCAGCGGACGCAGCTTCATGGGGAATCCAGCGGGGAATGAAGCAGCCAGCCTCCACAGGCGGCGCCCGGCTGGAAAGGGCCATAGGTCATTGTCCGGCCCGCGCCGTCGCAGCCCGGCCGGCAAACCGTCATAATCCGCGCCCATTCCGGCGCCTGCCCCCCGCAGGCGCCCTCGCCCGTCACCCGCCCGATCCGCCGCCTCGCCGCGGCCGTGACCGCGCCCCTGCCATGCCGCCTTCCATGACTACCTCGCACCGCCCGCTGGGCTTCTGGTCCGCCACCGCCCTGGTCGTGGGCAGCATGATCGGCTCGGGCACCTTCCTGCTGCCGGCCACGCTGGCGCCGTATGGCGCGGCGACCCTGGTCGGCTGGGGCATCACCCTGTGCGGCGCGCTGCTGCTGGCGGTCACCTTCGCCCGGCTGGCGCGGCGCTGGCCGCAGACCGGTGGCCCGTACGTGTTCGCGCGCAACGCCTTCGGCGAACTGCCCGGCTTCGTCGTGGCATGGAGCTACTGGATCTCGATGTGGTGCGCCATCGCCGCCATCGCGGTGGCCTTCGCCGGCAGCGTCGGCGCCATCTTCCCTGCGCTGACCGCCACGCCGGTGCGCGCGGCCAGCTGCGGCCTGGTGGCCTTGTGGCTGTGCGCCGGCGTCAACCTGGTGGGCCTGCGCGAGGCCGGCCGGCTGCAGCTGCTGACCACCGTGCTGAAGGTGGTGCCGCTGCTGCTGTTCGGGCTGGTGGCGCTGTGGTTCGTCGATACCCGTCATTACGTGCCGTTCAACCCCAGCGGGGAATCGCTGGGTGCGGTCGCCGGTGCCACCGTCGCACTGACGCTGTGGGCGATGATCGGCCTGGAGGCGGCCACGGTGCCGGCCGGGTCGGTGGACGATGCGCCGCGCACCGTGGCCCG
>NZ_JASCOS010000124.1:0-10455 GCF_029959705.1 Stenotrophomonas sp. PS02297
CGCGCTCGGCTGGTGCGCCGGCGCGCGAGGGCGGTGCGGCCGAAGCCGCGGCCGCCGCTTCGCCGCAGCCGCAACCCACGCCGCCGGTGCCACAGGACAGCGGCGTGGACGCGGAGTTGGCCGCGATGCCGGTGGACATGTCCCGGCCTGCGCCGGACGTCGCGGCGGAACAGATGCTGCAGGTCACCGAAGTGCCGAGGCCGACCACGGATTTCGTGCTGCCGCCGCCAACGGTGGCGGCGCCGGCGCTGCGTGTGCATGAGCCACAGGTGCGCGAGCGCACCGTAGAAACCGCGGTGGCGCCGGCGGTACCGGTGCGCGCCTTGCCGACGCGCGATGTCGTGGCGAAGGCGCCCGCCATGCCGCAGGTACAGGTGCGCGAACGGCAGATCGAGACGGTGCCCACGCCGCCGGTGGCGATGACGCCGGTCCGCCCACGCGAGGCGGAAGTGCGTTTGAATGGCGTGGAACCGGCGGTGCGCGAACGGCAGGTCGAAACCGCGCCGCGCCAGGATGTGCAGATGGCGACGGTGCCGGCGCGCGAAAGCGGCGTGCAGGTGAGGACCGCGGATGTGGCGGTGCGCGAACGGCGGATGCCGGGCGTCGCCGATGCCGCCCCGGCGCCTGCCTCCGGTTCCGGCCCGGTGCCGGCGCGGGCCAGCGAGGGTGGGGCGCAGGCGTCGCGGTCTTCGCAGGGAGCTGCGGCGGGTGGGCCGGCGGCGAATGCTGCGCCGCAATCAGGCACCAGTACGGGAGCCGGGCCAAGACCGCAGGACCGCAGCGGTGGCTGGGCGGCACCGGTCCGTTCGGACGACTGGGGCGCCTCGCAGCGGCAGGCATCCGGCGGCAGCGGTGCCGCGTCCGACCCGGGGCGCGGCCTGTACAACAACGATGGCAGTGTGCGCATGGCGGGCGACGCTGGAAAGGAGGCCGCGCCCGGACGTGGCGCGCCGGGCGGCGAGTCGGACAGCTGGAGCCGCGAGCAGATCGACCATGCCGGCACCTGGCTCAAGCGCCCGCCCTACGAGCACAAGCCCACGTCGTTCGACAAATACTGGGTGCCCAACGAATCGCTGCTGGCCGAGTGGGTGCGAAAGGGCATCAGGAGCATCGAAATCCCGATCCCGGGCACCGAAAACCGTATTTCCTGCGTGATTTCCGTCCTGCAGTTCGGCGGCGGCTGTGGCCTGAGCAATCCGAACATGCAGGAGCAGCCGGCCAGCGCGCGGCCGCCGCCGGACATCCCGTTCAAGAAGGAACTGCAGGACGACAACGGCAGCCGTTGAACGGCGCCGTACTCAATCCCGCTGCATTGGACGTGGATTTCTAGGGATTCCTGCCGCGCCGGATGGCGCGCGCCACGGCGGGCGTCAGGAGCATCGCGCAGACCAGGAACGCGAGGGTGCCGACCATAGCGGCGGGGCCGATCCATGCCGGATCGGTCCTGAGCATGTCGGGACGGGCGCGGATGCAGAGCAAGCCGGCACCGCTCGCCAACAGCGAAACAAGCGAGGTGAGCGCCAATCTCCTGAGGGATGGCGGCGACGATGTGGTCATTGCTGCCTCACGCAGGGGGCGTCAACGGCGCCGGCACGGGCGTGCCGGCGCGATGCGATCACTTCAAGCCGTGCAGGTCGCGCAGCTGGCTCGGGCGCGAGCCGAAGTAGGCGGCCAGGTCGGAGATGTCCTGGTCGCTCAGGCCGGCGGCCTGCGGCGACATCAGCATGTGCTCGCGGTCACCGCCGCGATAGGCCTGCAGGGCATGGGCGAGGTAGTCGCCATACTGGCCGCCGAGCCGCGGGTAGCTAGGGTCGATCGGGGCGTTGCCATCGGCACCGTGGCAATCGATGCAGCTCTGGCCGGTGGCCTTGCCCTTGCTGTTGGCGAGCTGCTCACCGGCGGCGATGCGCCCCTGCGGCAGGCCGGCCGAAGAACTGGAACCGTGTTCGCCACTGGCATGGCCGGGGTCGGCGGCGGATTTGCCGGTGGACTCCACCTCCGACTGCGTGCAGGCGGCCAGGGCGCAGGCAGCGAACAGTGCGATGGCGAGACGCGAAGCGTGCTTGGCTTTCGACATGAGCGGTGCTTACTTGAGAGTGGACAGGTAGGCGGAGAGATCAGCGATGTCCTGCGTGCTGAAGCTCATCGATTGCGCCTGCATGGTTGGGTGCTTGCGCTTGCCTTCGCGGTATTCGGTCAACGCCTGGGTCAGGTACTGCGCCGACTGCCCGCCGATCTTGGGCACGCGGTAGCTCGGGTAGGCGTTCTTGTAGCCGGTGATGCCGTGGCAGCCCTGGCAGGTGTAGGCCAGGGTACGGCCGGCTTCGGCATTGCCGGCAGCGGCCTGCGGCGATGCCGCGGCGGCGGGAGCGGAAGGTTCAGACTGCTGCGGGTCGGCTTGGGCGGCGGCCCCGAACGGCAGGGCGAAAGCCAGGGCGAGACATACGGCAAACGGCTGCGAGCGCATGGTTTCCTTGTCCGGTATGCGGGTCTGTTGGTTCCGCCGTGGGACACGGAACGGTTCGAGTATAGCCCGCGCATTCACCGGTTCGGAACCATTCATGAATGCTGCGGTGCAGCGCGTGGGCATGACCTTTGGGGCATGGTGTTGCCGTGGGGTGGTGCAATACTTTGCTACAACACCAGCCACTGCATCTCCAGGGACCCCACGATGTCGCGACTCCTCACTCCGTACGGCCGCACCGGAAGCTGCGCCGCCGCTCTCCTCGTCACCACGGTGTTGTTGCTGGGAGGCTGCAAGGCCGGCGGCGAAGAGACCAAGGACAAGCCCAAGGAAGAGCAGAAGGCCAGCGATGCGGTCCCGGTCGAAGTGGCCAAGGCGGCGCGCCGCGCCATCGCCGCCAGCTATACCGGTACCGCCTCCCTGGAGCCGCGCGCCGAATCGCAGGTGGTCGCCAAGACCTCGGGCGTGGCGCTGGCGGTGATGGTCGAAGAGGGCGAGCGCGTCAGCGCCGGGCAACCGCTGGTGCGGCTGGACCCGGACCGCGCCCGCCTGGCCGTGGCGCAGAGCGAGGCGCAGATGCGCAAGCTGGAAAACAGCTATCAGCGCGCGCAGAAACTGGTCCAGCAGCAGCTGGTCAGCGCCGCCGACGTGGACCAGCTGCGCTTCGACCTGGAGAACGCGCGCGCGCAGTACCGCATGGCCACGCTGGAACTTTCCTACACCACGGTGGTGGCGCCTATTTCGGGCGTGGTCGCTTCGCGCGACATCAAGCCGGGCAACTTCGTGCAGATCAACTCGCCGATCATCCGCATCGTCGATGCCGGCAAGCTGGAAGCCACGCTCAACGTGCCCGAGCGCGAGATCGCCAAACTCAAGCCGGGGCAGGCGGTGGAACTGCTTGCCGACGCCTTGCCGGGCCGCAGGTTCGCCGGCGTCGTGGGTCGCGTGTCGCCGGTGGTGGATACCGGCACCGGCACGTTCCGCGTGGTGGCCTCGTTCTCCGGTGAAAGCGAGCTGCAGGCGGGCATGTTCAGCCGCCTGAGCATCAACTACGACCAGCGCGCCGATGCGCTGGTGGTGCCGCGTACCGCGCTGCTCGAGGACGGCGGCGAACCGGCCGTGTACGTGGTGCGCGAAGGCAAGGCGATGCGTACCCAGCTCAAGCTCGGCTATGACGATGCCGGCTGGATCGAAGTGCGCGAAGGCCTGGAGCCGGGCGAGGAAGTGGTCGTGGCCGGCAAGGCGGCGCTGCGCGAGGGCAGCGCGGTGCAGGTGATCGGGCAGGAGAAGGAAAAGGCGGTCGCGTCCGCCGCTGCCGTCAAGGCGCCGGCCGCACAGGCGGCCAAGCAATGAGTGCGCGCGATCCGTCGGTTCCCGGCGGTGGCGGTTTCGACCTGATCGAGTTCGCCACCCGCCGTCGCGTCACCATCGCGATGATGACGCTGACCCTGGTGTTGTTCGGCGCGATCTCGCTGTCGAGCCTGAAGGTCGAACTGCTGCCCGATCTGAGCTATCCCACGCTGACCGTGCGCACCGACTATGAAGGCGCGGCGCCGGCCGAGGTGGAGACGCTGATCTCGCAGCCGGCCGAGGAAGCGCTGGGCATCGTCAAGGGCCTGCGCAAGCTCAAGTCGATCTCGCGCACCGGCCAGAGCGACGTGGTCCTGGAATTCGCCTGGGGCACGGACATGCAGCAGGCCGGGCTGGACGTGCGCGACAAGATGGAAACGCTGCAGCTGCCGCTGGAGGCCAAGCCGCCGGTGCTGCTGCGCTTCAATCCGTCCACGCAGCCGATCATGCGCCTGGCGCTGTCCTCGAAGCAGGACGGCGGCAGCGAAGCCGATGCGGTGCGCCGGCTGATGGAGCTGCGCCGCTACGCCGACGAGGATCTCAAGCGCAAGCTCGAGCCGGTCAGTGGCGTGGCCGCGGTCAAGGTCGGCGGCGGGCTGGAGGACGAGATCCAGGTGGATATCGACCAGCGCAAGCTGGCGCAGCTGGGGCTGTCGTTGGACAGCGTGATCCAGCGCCTGCAGCAGGAAAACGTGAATCTGTCCGGCGGTCGCCTCGAGGAGGGCTCGCAGCGCTACCTGGTGCGCACCGTCAACCAGTTCGCCACGGTCGAGCAGATGCGCGAGATGCTGCTCAACACCGCCGGCGGCTCGGGCGCGGCCGCGGCGGGCGAGAACCGCCAGCTGATGACCGCGATCCTCGGCAGCCGCGATCCGAACGTGATCGCCGCGATGCGCAGCGACGGCAGCGGCGGCGGCACCTCGCCGGTGCGGCTGAAGGACGTGGCCGACGTGCGCCAGGGCTACAAGGAGCGCGAGGCGGTGATCCGCGCCGGTGGCCATGAGGCCGTGGAGCTGGCCATCTACAAGGAAGGCGACGCCAACACCGTCTCCACCGCCGACGCGCTGGAAAAGAAGCTCGAGGCGATCCGCAAGCAGATGCCGAAGGACATCGAGATGACCACGGTGGAGGACCAGTCGGTCTTCATCCGCCACGCGATCAAGGACGTCAAGATCGATGCGGTGATCGGCGGCCTGCTGTCGATCCTGATCATCTTCCTGTTCCTGCGCGATGGCTGGAGCACTTTCGTCATCTCGCTGTCGCTGCCGATCTCGATCATCGCCACGTTCTTCTTCATGGGCCAGCTCGGCCTGAGCCTGAACGTGATGTCGCTGGGCGGCCTGGCCCTTGCCACCGGCCTGGTGGTGGACGACTCGATCGTGGTGCTCGAATCCATCGCCAAGGCGCGCGAGCGCGGCATGGGCATCCTCGAGGCCGCGATCAAGGGCACGCGCGAAGTGTTCATGGCGGTGGTCGCCTCGACCCTGACCACGATCGCGGTGTTCCTGCCGCTGGTGTTCGTCGAGGGCATCGCCGGCCAGCTGTTCCGCGACCAGGCGCTGACCGTGTCGATCGCCATCGCGGTGTCGCTGGTGGTGTCGATGACCCTGATCCCGATGCTGAGCGCGCTCAAGGGCCGTCCACCGCTGGAGTTCCCGGCCGAGGATCCGCGCCAGCCGTGGCGCCCGGAGCGCCGCTGGCAGAAGCCGGCCGCGTTCGCCGGCCGTGGCATCGGTGCGATGTTCCGCTACGGCTTCTACGCCGCGGCGTGGCTGGTGGTGCGCATCTTCCGCGGCATCGCCGCGGTGGTCGGCCCGGTCATGCGCAAGGCCAGCGACATCGCCATGGCGCCGTACGGTCGCGCCGAACGCGGCTACCTGCGCCTGCTGCCCGCGGCGCTGGTGCGGCCGTGGCCGGTACTGGGCGGTGCGGCGCTGGCGTTCGCGCTGACCCTGGCAGCGCTGCCGATGCTGGGCGTGGACCTGATCCCGCAACTGGCGCAGGACCGTTTCGAGATGACCGCCAAGCTGCCGCCGGGCACGCCGCTGGCGCAGACCGACGCGCTGGTGCGCGAAGTGCAGCGCAAGCACGCCGGAGAAGCGGGGGTGCGCCTGCTGTATGGCGTTTCCGGCACCGGCACGCGGCTCGACGCCAGCCCGACCGAGAGCGGCGAGAACATCGGCAAGCTGTCGGTGGTGATGAATGACACCTCGCGCGAGCCGGAGCTGACCGAGAAGCTCCGCCAGACCATGAAGGCCTGGCCGGCCGCGCAGGTGGATTTCGCGCGCCCGGAACTGTTCGCGCTGTCGCCGCCGCTGGAGATCGAGATCGAGGGCAACACGCTGGAATCGATCCGCGTAGCCGGCAACAAGCTGGCTGGCATGCTGCGGCAGAACGCGCACTACGCCGACGTCAAGTCGACGGTGGAGCAGGGCTTCCCGGAAATCCAGGTCGTGTTCGACCAGGACCGCGCCGCGGCGCTGGGCCTGACCACGCGCCAGATCGCCGATGCGGTGGTCAACAAGGTGCGCGGCAACGTCGCCACCCGCTACAGCTTCCGCGACCGCAAGATCGACGTGCTGGTGCGCGTGCAGGAGTCCGAGCGTTCCTCGGTCGAGGACATCCGCCGCCTGATCGTGCACCCGACCGGCGGCAAGCCGGTGGAACTGTCGTCGGTGGCCGAGGTGGTGGCGACCACCGGGCCGAGCGAGATCCATCGCGCCGACCTGCGCCGCGTGGCGATCGTTTCGGCCAACCTGCGCGATATCGACCTGGGCACGGCGATCACCGAGGTGCAGAAAATGGTGGCCGAGAACCCGCTCGGCACCGATGTGGGCATGCACATCGGCGGGCAGGGCCAGGAGCTGGGCGAGTCGATCCGTTCGCTGCTGTTCGCCTTCGGCCTGGCGGTGTTCCTGGTGTACCTGGTGATGGCCTCGCAGTTCGAATCGCTGCTGCACCCGTTCGTCATCCTGTTCACGATTCCGCTGGCGCTGGTCGGCGCGGTCGGCGCGCTGCTGCTGGCGCGCTCGCCGGTGTCGGTGGTGGTGTTCATCGGCCTGATCCTGCTGGTCGGCCTGGTGGTGAAGAACGCCATCATCCTGATCGACAAGGTCAACCAGCTGCGCGAGGAGGGCATGGCCAAGCGCCTGGCGCTGGTGGAGGGCGCACGCTCGCGCCTGCGCCCGATCATGATGACCACCTTGTGCGCGGTGTTCGGCTTCCTGCCGCTGGCGCTGGCCTTCGGCGAAGGCGCGGAAGTGCGGTCGCCGATGGCAATCACGGTGATCGGCGGCCTGCTGGTATCCACGTTGTTGACCCTGCTGGTGATCCCGGTGGTGTACGACCTGCTGGACCGCAAGCCGGATGCGTTCTATGCCGAGCGCGGCCGCCGCGCGCGGCAGCAGGCCGAACAGGTCGAGCAGGTGCTGGCGCATGAGCATGGCGCGCTCGAGAAAGGCGCGGTCGATGGCGACGGGCTGAAGGGCTGATGCGGATGAACATCACCGAGCTGTCCATCCGCCGCCCCGTCACCACCATCATGCTGTTCGTGTCGATGGTGGCGATCGGCCTGATCGCCGCCTTCCGCCTGCCGCTGGAAGCCGAGCCGGAAGCGACCATTCCCTTCTTCTTCGTGTCCCTGCCATATCCGGGATCGACGCCGGAGGAAGTGGAGCGCAACCTGCTGCGGCCGGTGGAGGAGGCCATCGCCACGATGCCGGGCATCAAGTCGATGAACGCCCGCGCCAACGCCGAGGGCGGGCAGATCCAGGTCGAGTTCAGCGACTGGAACCGCGACATCGCCATGGCCGCGTCCGAGGCGCGCGAACGCATCGACGCGGTGCGCGACCAGTTGCCGGACGACTTCCGCCGCTACTACGTGCAGCGCTGGAGCACCAGCGACCGCGAGGCGATGAGCCTGCGCCTGACCAGCGACGAGGACCTGACCGCGCGCGCGGACCTGATCGAGCGCAGCATCAAGCAGCGCCTGGAGCGCCTGCCCGGCGTGGCCCGCGTCGAGGTCGAGGGCGTGGCCAAGCAGGAAGTGCTGGTGGCGCTGGACAAGGACCGGCTGAGCGCGCACGGGGTGGCGCTCAACGAACTGGTGCAGAAACTGCAGGCGGCGAATTTCTCGGTGTCGGCCGGGCAGATCACCGAGGCCGGCCGGCGCCTGCGCGTGCAGCCGCGCGGGGAGCTGCTGGAACTGCAGGCGCTGCGCAACCTGCCCATAGACAAGCGCGGAACGCGGCTGTCGGACATCGCCGAGGTCAGCCTGAAGCCGCAGCGCATGAACTACGTGCGGCAGATGGAAGGCAAGCCGAGCGTCGGCGTGGACGTGTACAAGGAGCGCTCGGCCAACCTGGTCGATCTCTCGCATGCGGTGCGCGCCGAGATCGAAGAGCTGAAGGACGATCCGGCGATGCGCGGCATCGGCATCGAGGTCACCGACGACCAGGGGCAGGCGGTGACCAGTTCGCTGCTGGCCCTGGCCGAGGCCGGCGCGATCGGCCTGCTGCTGTCGGTGGTCGTGCTGTACGCCTTCCTGCGCCACTGGCCGTCGACGCTGATGGTGTCGCTGGCCATCCCGATCTGTTTCATCATGACCCTGGGGTTCATGTACTTCGCCGGCATCACCCTGAACATCATCTCGATGATGGGCCTGCTGCTGGCGGTGGGCATGCTGGTGGACAACGCGGTGGTGGTGGTGGAGAGCATCTACCAGGAGCGCGAGAAGTACCCCAACCAGCCGTCGATGGCTTCCATCATCGGCACCCGCCACGTGGCCATCGCGCTGTCGGCCGGCACGCTGTGCCACTGCGTGGTGTTCCTGCCGATGATGTTCGGCGAGAAGAACATCATCACCATCTACCTGTCGCAGCTGGCGGTGACGATCTCGGTCTCGCTGCTGGCCTCGTGGCTGGTGGCGGTGAGCCTGATCCCGATGCTGTCGGCGCGGATGAAGACCCCGCCGGCGCTGAAGTCGCCGCTGATCAACCGCCTGCAGGAGCGCTACGCGCGCGCGCTGCGCTGGACGCTGCAGCATCGCGGCTGGGCGGTGGGCGGCATCCTCGCCATCACCCTGGCCAGCCTGTACCCGATGACGCATACGCAGGGCGGCGGCGACGATGGCGATCCGAGCCAGATCAACATCTTCTATCAGTGGCGCGGCGCCTACTCCAAGGAGGAAATGGGTCGGGAAGTGGCGCGGGTGGAGGATTTCGTCAATGCGCACCGCAAGGACTTCCACATCGACCGCGTGTTCAGCCGCTACAGCGAGCAGGGCTGGGCGCAGACGCGCCTGTTCCTGGACATCGAGGACCAGGTGCTGAGCGAGAAGATCAAGGAAGAAGTGCGCAAGGGCCTGCCGCAGTCGGCGCGGGCCAAGATCGGCATCGGCTGGCCCGGCGGCATGGGCAGCGAGGGGCAGGGCATCCGCTTCAGCCTGGTGGGCGATTCGACCCAGACGCTGAAGGAACTGGCCGAGGACATCGTGCCGATGCTGGCGCGCGATCCCAAGCTGCGCGACGTGCGCGTGGACACCGGCGACGCCAACACCGAACTGGCGGTGCGGGTGGACCGCGAGCGCGCCGCGGCCTACGGCTTCAGCGCACAGCAGGTGGCGCAGTTCGTCGGCATGGCGCTGCGCGGCTCCTCGCTGCGCGATTTCCACCGCGACGACGTCGAGATCCCGGTCAATGTGCGCTTCGCCGGTTCGGAGAACTATGGCGTCGAGGACCTGTCGTCCTTCATGGTGCGCACCGCCGGCGGCAAGGAAGTGCCGTTGCTGGCGATGGTGGACGTGGGCGTCAATCCGGCGGCCAGTTCGATCCAGCGCCTGAACCGGCAGACCATGCTGCGGGTCGAGGCCGGGCTGGCCAAGGACGTGCCGATGGACCAGGCGCGCAAGGCCATCGAGACGACGTTGGAGGGTGTGCAGTTCCCTCCCGGCTATGGCTACACCTTCAGCGGCGCCGGCTTCAACATCAACTTCGACGGCATGCAGCAGATGGTGAACAGCATCTTCATCGCACTGATCATCATGGTGATGATCATGGCTGCGCTGTTCGAGTCGCTGCTGTTCCCGGCCGCGATCATGTCCTGCGTGCTGTTCTCCATCTTCGGCGTGTACTGGCTGTTCTGGCTGACCGGCACCGAGATGAACATCATGGCGGTGATCGGCATCCTGGTGCTGATGGGCGTGGTGGTGAACAACGGCATCGTGATGATCGAGCACATCAACAACCTGCGCCGGCGCGGCATGGCGCGCACCGATGCGCTGGTGGAGGGCAGCCGCGAACGCCTGCGCCCGATCATGATGACGATGGGCACGGCGATCCTGGCGATGATCCCGATCGCGCTGAACACCAAGACCGCCGAGGGCATGCCGCCGTACTACCCAATGGCGCGCGCCATCGCCGGCGGGCTGGCGTTCTCGACCGTGGTCAGCCTGCTGTTCCTGCCGACCATCTACGCCATCCTCGACGACCTGCGCACGGGGACCGCGCGCCTGGTACGCCGCGCACGGGGACTGTCGCCGGTGCGGGAAGCGGAACCCGTTCCCGTCCGGGACTGAGGCTGTCGCGGGGGGGGCGCGCCCGGGCGGGGCGGGGGGGGGGGGGGGGGGGCGGGGGGCGGGGCGA
>NZ_JASCOS010000125.1:0-10269 GCF_029959705.1 Stenotrophomonas sp. PS02297
CCTCGCAGGCGGCCAGCGCGGCTTCCAGTGCCACCGCCACCGTGGCCGGCGCGCGGCGGCGCTCGTTCGCGGCCAGCAGCGTGGGCGCCGGCCGCGCCGCTGCCTCCGCGGGGCAAATGCCCGCGCGCGCCCAGGCGCAGGCGGCATCCCAGTCCGGCAGTCCGCTGCCCCAGAAACCGATGCCTTCGACGATCGCTTCGCGCATGTGCTTCATTCCGCCTTGCCGAATACCAGCGAGCAGTTGTTGCCGCCGAAGCCGAAGGAGTTGTTCATCGCGTGGCCGATGTCCGCCCGCGCGTTGTCGAACCGGATCTGCGGACCGCAGGCCGGATCGGGGACTTCGCTGTTGAGCGTGCCCGGCAACAGCCCGTCGGACAAGGCCAGCAGCGCGAATACCGATTCGACGATGCCGGCCGCGCCCAGGGTGTGCCCGGTCCAGCCCTTGGTCGAACTGGCGTGCAGGGACGGCGGGAACAGCGCGGCCACCGCGGCGGCCTCGATGCTGTCGTTGGCCGGGGTCGAGGTGCCGTGCAGGTTGAGATAACCCAGCTGCGCCGGCTCCAGCCCGGCGCTGCGCAGTGCCTGTTCCATCGCCAGGCGCGCGCCCAGCCCCTGCGGATGCGGTGCCGACATGTGGTGGGCGTCGCTGGATTCGCCATGGCCGCACAACTGCAGTGCGGTCTGCGGGCCGGCGCCGGCGCGTTCCAGCACCGCGTAGCCACCTGCCTCGCCCAGCGACAGCCCGCTGCGGCGGGCGTCGAACGGCTGGCAGGGCGCGCTGGCGACCAGCTGCAGCGAGTGGAAGCCGAACAGCACGCTGCCACACAGCGTGTCGACGCCACCGACCAGGGCGGCGTCGGCGAAGCCGGCGTGGATCAGCCGCGCGGCCTGCGCGAACACCTTGGCGCTGGAGGAACAGGCAGTGGCCACGGTCACGCAGGGGCCGCACAGGCCGGTGGTGGCCTGCACGAAATCGCCCAGCGCGTGCGGGGTATGGATGCGCGGGCGCTGCAGGTCCGGCGGGAAATGCGCCACGCCTGCGGCATCGGTGGACAGGCGCGCATAGGCCTCTTCGGTGGCGCCGATGGCGGAGGTGGAGGTGCCCATCACCACCGCCACGCGGTGGGCGCCATGGCGGGCGACGACGCCGGCCAGTGCGTCGAGCAGGCCGTCCTGCTGCAGCGCCAGCCACGCCAGCGCGTTGTTGCGGCAGGCGAAACCGGCCAGCGCCGGCGGCAGCGCCACATCCTCCACGCCATCGACGCGGCCGATCCAGCAGTCCAGCGGATCGGCGCCGAAATCGTTGCGGCGCAGGCCGCTGCGGCCCTGCGCCAGCGCCTGGCGCTGCGCGTCCAGTCCCGCGCCCAGCGCGGTGGTAGCGCTGTGCGCGAGGATGTTCAGCGGGAGCAGGCGCGGTGGCGATGCGGCGGTCACGCGGTCTTCCGGGGCTTGGACGGGGCGCGAGTATATCGGGGTGCCGTCTGCCGCACGGTATCCGCCCGGGAGTGACGGCGTGCGCGTTTCTTGATGAAAATGAATGAAGCTTCGGCGAAGAAGCCGACAGCTCTGTAGGGCAATGCCTTTCACCGGCGTCAGGTTTCCGACACAATCTCCTGCATTCCCAAGCAGGGCAAAGCCCGCGGGCATGCAAGCCTACGTTTACAAAAGCCAACGCAAGCAGGACACCTACGTCTACCTTGCCAAGCGCGACGACTTCGACGCGATCCCGGCCACGCTCGGCGCCGCCCTGGCGCCTTTCGCGTTCGTGCTGGAGGTCGCACTGACCCCGGAACGGCGGCTGGCGCAGGCCGATGCCGCGCTCGTGCGCGCCAACCTGGCCGCGCACGGTTTCCATCTGCAGCTGCCGCCGCAGCCCCTGGCGCCGGTGAAGATCGCCCGCATCGACGGCCGCGATGACTGACGTCCTGCGTACCCGTGCACTCGGCGCGCTGGCGGTCGGCGCGCTGCTCGCGCTCGTTGCCGGGTTCGGCGGCATCGCGGCCGCGGTCGGCGGCCTGCTGGCGCAGCCGGCGTTCGCGCTGGGCGTGTCGTGGTGGCGGCGCACGCGCGCGGTCGCACCGCTGTCGGCGCTGCCGCGGCAGGATCTGCCGGGCCTGCTCGCGGTGTGGGCCGGCGGCACCCTGCTGCTGGCATTGCTGGTGTCCTGGCCGCTGGCCGCACTGCACGACAGCGGCAGCCTGCAGGCGGTGCTGGCGCTGTGCGTGGCGGTGAGCATCGTGGTGGCGGCGCTGTGGCGCACCTGGCCGCTGTGGCGGGCGCTGGAACGCGAGGGCGGCACGCTGCGCGCGCAAGCGCAGGCGCTGTCCGGCCGCGCGATGGATTCCTGGCACGGCGTCGGCGCGGCGCTGCTGTTGTGCCTGCTGTGCGCGGCGGTGGTTGCCCCGGCCTGGCCGGGCCTGGTCGGCGACGGCCTGCGCTGGCCGCTGGCTGTCATCACTGCGCTGCTTTCGCCGCTGCTGCATGCAGTGCTGCAGGCGTTGCCTGCGGCGCAGGCGGTGCCGGCAGCGGCGGTGCAGGTCTTCGACCCGTTCGCCGAGGCCCTGGCCGAACCGGCGCCGCTGGAGCCGATGGCGCAGCACGAATGGGTGCCGCAGCTGTACGAGGCCGCCCGCGCCGGTCGCGTCGACCGCGCGCTGCAGCTGCTCGACGCCGGCGCCGATCCGCATGCGCCGCCGCCGGCCGATTCGCGCGACCAGCGCAGCCTGGCGGTACTGGCCGCGGTGCTGCCCGACCTGCGCCTGCTGCGCGCCCTGATCGGCCGCGGCGTGGACGTGAACCTGGCCCATCGCGGCATGACCCCGCTGCTGGCGGCGACCCGCGACAGCTGGCACGGCCGCCCCGAGGCGGTGATGACCCTGCTGGCCAACGGCGCCGATCCGCGCGCCACCGATGCCGACGGCAACACCCCGCTGCACCACGCCGCGCGCAGTTCCGACCCCGGCGTGGCCGCGCTGCTGCGCGATGCGGCCGCCGCGATCGACGCGCTCAACCAGGAAGGCCACAGTCCGCTGGCGGTGGCCTGCCAGGCCGGCAACTGGCGGCTGGCCAAATTCCTGCTCGAACGCGGTGCCAAGGTCGAACCGGCCGATGGCGTACCGGTGCTCATTCCCGCCGCCGCCACCGAGGACGATGATCCGGCCGGCGTGCAGCTGCTGCTCAAGCACCGGGCGCGGCTGGACGCGCGCGACCGTAGCCGCCGCAGCGCGCTGCACGAAGCCGCCGCGGCTGGCCATGGCGACATCGTCGATGCCCTGCTTGCCGCCGGCGCCAATGTCGAACCGCGCGACGCCGCCGGCCGCACGCCGTGGCTGGATGCGGCCGCGCAGGGCCATGCCGGCGTGCTCGAACGCCTGCTCGCGCACAAGCCCGACGTCGCCGCGGTCGATGGCGAGGGCTGCAACGCGGTGCTGCTGGCCTGCCGCGCGGACAACGTGACCGCGGCGCTGGTGCGGCGCCTGCTGGACCTGGGCATCGCCGCCGACGTCGCCGCCGCCGATGGCCGCCGCGCCATCGACCACGCGGCCTCGGCCGGGCGCTGGAGTATCGTTTCGCTGCTGGACCCGGCTTATCCGCTGCCGGCAGCGGTCAGCGACGCGCTCGCCGGCGGCGAAGCCGGCGATGGCGCCGCCACGCCGGCGCAGCTCGACGACCGCGCGCCGCTGGCGCTGCTGCGCGAGGCGCTGGCCTTCGGCAACACCGAGGGCATGGCGCCGCTGGCGCGCCTGTGCGCGGCGCCGGAACTGGGCGGCCTGCTGCACGACGTGGAACTGGCGCTGCAGCCGCGCGTGGTGGACTGGCTGCTGGCGCAGGGCGCCGACGCCGAGGTGGCGGACGCCTGCGGCGATACGCCGATGTTCGCGCTGCTGGCGCGCGGCGTGGACGCCATCCCGACCCTGCAGGTGCTGCTGCGGCATGGCGTGTCGCCGGCCGGCCGCGGCGGGCTGGGGCGCCTGCTGGCCGCCTGCGTGCAGCACGACCAGGGCTCGCGCGGCACCGAACAATTCGCGCTGGAACTGCTCGAACGCGGCGCCGATCCGTTCGGCGCATCGCCGGCCGGCGATCCGCCGCTGGCGCTGGCGGTGCGCCTGGGCTGGTTGAAGGTGCAGCACTGGCTGCTGGCGCATGGTGTCGACCGCGAGGCGCGCGACAGCCACGGCATGACCGCGCTGCACCTGGCCACCGCGCTCGCGCGCGAGGCCTCGCTGAAGCTGCTGGTGATGCAGGGCGCCTCGCCGGACGCGCGCGCCGCCGACGGGCAGACGCCGCTCGGCGTGGCCCTGTCCAGCGGCCGCCGCGACCTGGCCGACTGGCTGGACTGGCGCGGCTGGCCGCTGCCGCTGCGCGCGCTGCGCGAAGCCGACGTGCCGGCCGCGGCGATGGCCGGCGATGCCGACGCGGTGCGCCGCCTGGTCGAACTGGGGCTGCCGGTGGATGCGGTCGATGCGCAGGGCTGCACCGGCCTGCTGCGCGCGGCAGGCGGCGGCCACGTCGCCACGGTGGACCTGTTGCTGGCGCGCGGCGCCGACCCGCAGCACGCGGCCGCCAGCGGCGCTACGCCGCTGTCGGCGGCGGTGAGCATGCGCCAGGCCGCCATCGTCACCGCCCTGCTCGATGCCGGAGCGCGCATCGACCACCGCCTGCCCGGCGGGGTCACCGTGCTGATGCTGGCCGCCGCGCTGGGCCTGCCGGACATCGTCGCCAAGCTGCTGACCGCCGGCGCCGACGTGCACGCCGGTGACGACCAGCAGCTGGCACCGCTGCACTGCGCCGCGCTCTATGGCTTCACTGCGCGTGACCGGTCGCGCCTGCTGGCGCTGCTGGACACCCTGCTGCTTGCCGGTGCCGAACCGGACCAGCCCTCGGCCGGCACGGTCACCCCGCTGCTGCTGCTGCTGGGTGCGCGCGCCGAACCGGGCACCGCCTGCGACGAACAGGTGGTGCTGGCCGCGGTCGAGCGCCTGCTCGACGAGGACGTGGCGCTGGACGTGCGCGATCCGCGCGGTTTCGGCCCGCTGCACCTGGCCGCCCTGCACGGCCTGCCGCTGCTGGTGCAGCGCCTGCTGCGTGCCGGCGCCGACCCCGACCTGCGCGATGCGCTGGGCCGCAGTCCGCGCGAGATCGCGGTCATGCGCGGTTTCATCGACGTGGCCGGCGAATTCGAGCCGGCGGTGCCGGGCGTTTCGTCGATGGCGCGGTTCCTGCGCGATCGCGGCTGACTGCGCCGCACCCGCGTCCTTGCTGCTGCGAGGGAACGCGGCAATGGCCGCGGGCGGATGATCCCGGCGTCGGCATATTTCGACAGCACCGCACGGCAGCCGGACGCGCTGCTCGCGCAGGAGCGGCTTCAGCCGCGATGGCGCGTTCCCGGTAAAGCTTCTTCGCGGCGGTAGCGGCTCCCGCAGGGCGCCGGGAGGCGGGCTATTCGCCGCCCGATGCCGGCCTTTCCGCTGCGACCTCGCCGTCGCCGGCGTCGGCTTCGAACAGGTGCATCAGGTCGGTGCGGGCGTCGCGCGAGGTCTGCATCACCGCGGCCTCGTCGTCGTAGACCAGGTGCTGGGCCTTGAGCAGTTTCTCGTCGTGCTCGCGGAAACGGCGCACGTGCTCGCGTGCCGTGTGCTCGGCGATGCCCAGCGCGGTGAGCACGCGCTCGCTGATTTCCAGGCTGGAGCCGAACACTTCGCGGAACGGTTCGGCCGACATGTCCATCAGTTTCCAGGCGTGCTGGCGGTTGCGCGCGCGCGCCAGCACCCTTGCCTGCGGGTACAGCCGGCGTACCAGCCGCACCGCGCGCAGGTTGGTGTCCGGGTCGTCCATGGCCATCACGAACACGCGGATCTGGTCGCCGCCGGCCGCGCGCAGCAGGTCCGGCCGGGTCGGGTCGCCGTAGTAGAGGTGGTTGCCGAAGCGGCGCAGGTCTTCCACCGTGTCCGGATCGGCTTCCAGCGCCACGAACGGGATGCGCTGCGCGGTGAGCAGGCGCGCGACGATCTGGCCGAAGCGGCCCATGCCGGCGATCAGTACCTGCGGATGCTGGGCCTGCGCATCGTTCAGATTGTCCGGCGCGCGCTCCGGGCCAGCGCTCGGCGCATGCGTCCCGAGCAGGTGCTTGAGGCCGATCATCAGCAGCGGGGTCAACGCCATCGACAGGCTGACGATGGCGACCAGCCGGTCGTGATCGATGCGGCCCAGCAGGCTGGCGCGCTCGGCCTCGTTGAACACCACGAAGGCGAACTCGCCGCCCAGCCACAGCACGCTGCCCAGCATCAGCGCGCTGCGCAGCGGCATCCGCGCGGCCAGGCCGATCAGCACCAGCAGGCCGAACTTGACCGCAAGCAGCACACCGACGCCGATGGCGATCACCGTCGGCTCGGCGGCGATGCGCGCCAGGTCGATGCTCATGCCTACCGCGATGAAGAACAGCCCCAGCAGCAGCCCCTTGAACGGTTCGATCTGCGACTCGATCTCGTGGCGGAACTCCGAGTCGGCCAGCAGCACGCCGGCCAGAAACGCGCCCAGGCTGGGGCTCAGGCCGGCCTTCTGCATCAGCCAGGCGGTGCCCAGCACCACCAGCAGCGCGCTGGCGGTGAACACTTCCGGCATGCGCGTGCGCGCGACCATGCCGAACAGGTAACGCAGCACCGGCCGGCCGAGCAGGATCACCACGGCCAGCGCGCCCACCGCGGTGGCCACGTTCTGCCAGGTGAGGGTCTCGTTGCGGATGCCGCCCAGCAGCGGGATCGCCGCCAGCAACGGGATCGCGACCAGGTCCTGGAACAGCAGGATGGCGAAGCCGAAGCGGCCGAAGTCGCTGTTGAGCGCCTTGTGCTCGGACAGCAGCTGCAGGCCGATCGCGGTGGAGGACAGCGCCAGCGCGGTGCCGATCACCAGCGCGCTCTTCCACTGGAAGTGGTACAGCAGCAACAGCCCGCCGAGCACGCCGGCGGCGGTCAGCACCTGCAGCGTGCCGCCGCCGAATACCGGGCGCCGCATCACCATCAGCCGTGCCGGCGACAGTTCCAGGCCGATCAGGAACAGCAGCATCACCACGCCGATCTCGGCGGCGTTGAGGATGCGGTCGGCATCCTGCACGAAGGCCAGCACGTGCGGGCCCAGCGCCACGCCGGCGGCGAGATAGCCCAGCACCGCGCCCAGCCCGAACCGCTTGAACACGGGCACGGCGATCACCGCCGCAAGCAGCAGCACCAGGGCCAGCTCCAGACCGCCGCCATGCATCGGTATCACGCTCTAAGAAAAGTGAGGGGGAACGGCAGCGTGGCGGCCGGATCGGGCGCAGGCGCATGCCTGCACGGAAGAGTACCGCGCACCTGCCGGCTTGGAAAATTTCACGGAACGCCGCTTGACCGCACCGCGCGACGGTCGCAGACTCGCGCAGCCGCCGGTCCATGCCGCGCGGCGATCCCTTCGGAGTCCCACCCATGCCCAGCGACAGTAGCAGTCGATCTCGTTCGACGCCGGTGACGGCGAACGCCTGAGTGGGTGGTTCGCCGGTGCCGGCGTTGCGGTCGCAACCCAGCAGCCGACCGGGTCGGCAAGGCGAAACACGATGAACCAGAAGCAACTCCTGCGGCCGGCAGCGGACGCCAGCACCCTTGGCGCGCCCCTGGCGGAGTTCAACACCGCCGACGCGGTGGTCTACCTCAATCAACTCGAACAGGCCGATGCCGGCGCCGTTCTGGCTGCGCTGCCGTTGCCGCGCGCGGTCAAGCTGCTGGAAGCACCGGAACTGCAGCGCGCCGGCGAACTGGTCGCGGCGATGCCGCCGGCCCGCGCCGCCGCGCTGCTCGGGCTGATGGCCGACGACCGCGCCACCGACATCGTCCACGAGCTGGACGAGGACGAGCGCGCACGGCTGATCCCGCTGCTCGACCCGGAGGCGCGCCGCTCGATCCAGCTGCTGCTCAGCTACCCGCCCAACACCGCCGGCGCGCTGATGACCACCGAGTTCGTCAGCGTTCCGGCCGACTGGACCGTCGCCCAGACCCTGCAGCACATCCGCGAGGTCGAGCGCACCCGCGAGACGGTCTACGCGATCTACGTGCTCGACCCGCAGACCCGGCAGCTGCTGCAGGTGGTGACCATGCGCCGGCTGATCACCGGCGCGCCGTCCGATTCCATCCTCGACGTGGCCCAGGTCAATCCGCCGGTCAGCGTCGGCCCGCAGCTGGACCAGGAAGAGGTGGCGCAGCTGATCCGCCGCCACGACCTGCTGGCGATCCCGGTGGTGGACGCGCGGCAGCACATGCTCGGCATCGTCACCGTGGACGACATCCTCGATGCGCTGATCGACGAGTCTACCGAGGACGTGCACAAGTTCGGCGGCGTCGAGGCGCTGGACCGGCCATACATGCAGATCGGCTTCTTCGACATGATCAGGAAGCGCGCCGGCTGGCTGAGCGTGCTGTTCCTCGGCGAGATGCTCACCGCCAGCGCCATGCAGCACTACGAGGACGAGCTGGCGCGCGCGGTGGTGCTGACCCTGTTCATCCCGCTGATCATGAGTTCGGGCGGCAACTCCGGCTCGCAGGCGACCTCGCTGCTGATCCGTTCGCTGGCGCTGCACGAGCTGCGCCTGCGCGACTGGTGGAAGGTGGCCCTGCGCGAGGTGCCCACCGGCGTGGTGCTGGGCGGCATCCTCGGCCTGCTGGCCATCGTGCGCATCACCGTCTGGCAGCTGGCCGGCCTGCACGACTACGGCGAGCACTGGAAGCTGCTGGCATTCACCATCGGCGCGGCACTGGTGGGCATCGTCACCTTCGGCTCGCTGTCCGGGTCGATGCTGCCGTTCGTGCTCAAGCGCCTGGGCTTCGACCCGGCCAGCGCATCGGCGCCGTTCGTGGCGACCCTGGTGGACGTGACCGGCCTGGTCATCTACTTCAGCATCGCCGCGATGATCCTGGGCGGCACGCTGCTGTAGCGCGCTGGCGGTCCGGTGGCGGGCGGTTGTCGCAGGCCTGGCGTGGCACGATCGGCGGCATTGCCTACAGTAGTGGCTCCCTACGCAGGAGCCATCACATGGAGCAGGGCATGAAGCTGGACCCGTCGATCGTCCGTCGCCTGCGCGAGGCCAGGCACTGGTCGCAGGAGCAGCTGGCGGCCGCCGCCGGCCTGAGCCTGCGGACCGTGCAGCGGGTGGAAACCGAGGGCGTCGCCTCGCGCGAGACCCGGGTCTGTCTGGCGGCTGCGCTGGATACCGATGTCGGCGCGATCCTGGAGGCCGCATCCGGTCCGGTCGCCGCGTTCCGCTGGAGTCCATGGATGCTGCCGATCCTGGCCGGAGTGCTGGTGTTTGCCGTCGGCACCATGCTGGGCGTGCCGCGGATCGTCGATTACTGCGCGATCCTGCTGGTCTCCACCGGCGTACTGGGCCATTCGCTCCGGAAGTGACTGCCGCCGCGGGTCGCCGCACGGCGATGCCCGTTTGATCCAGCTCATGCCATCGCCCCCCGCACGCGTGTACCTTTGATCGCGTTCCCGTTGTCGGCGTCGCGATGAGCACCTATCACCTGCAGACCGTGTTCCGTCCCCGTTCCGTGGCCGTGGTCGGCGGCAGCCCGCGCGAACGCTCGGCCGGGCGCGCGGTGGTACGCAACCTGCGCGCGGGCGGCTTCGCCGGGCAGATCGGCTGGGTCAACCCGCGCCATGCCGAAATCGACGGCATGCGCACGGTCAAGCGGCTCAAGGACCTGCCGTGGGTGCCGGATCTGGTGGTGGTCACCACGCCGGCGCCGATGGTGCCGCAGGTGGTGGCCGCCGCCGCCGAGCTGGGCGTGGCCGCAGCGATCATCCTCACCGCCGGACTCGGCCGCGGTGCCGGCTCGCTCGCCGCGCAGGTGGAAGCGGCGGCGCGGCCGAAGGGCATGCGCATCCTCGGCCCGCACTGCCTGGGCGTGATCGCGCCGCACGCGCGGCTCAACGCGTCCATCGCCGCGCACACGCCGCAGGCCGGCGACCTGGCGCTGATCTCCGAATCCAGCGCGATAGCGGCCGCGCTGGTGGAGTGGGGCGTGGCGCGCTCGATCGGCTTCTCCGCGGTGGTCTCGCTGGGCGACGCGCTGGACGTGGATTTCGGCGACCTGCTCGACTACTTCGCCGCCGACTACCGTACCCGCGCGATCCTGCTCTACGTCGACCAGATCAGCGACGCGCGCAAGTTCATGTCCGCCGCGGGGGCGGGCGCCCGCGCCCCCCCCCGGGTGGGGGGGAAGTACGGGGGGGGTGGCGTTTTAA
>NZ_JASCOS010000126.1:0-10259 GCF_029959705.1 Stenotrophomonas sp. PS02297
TTCGGCGCGCCCCCTGACTCGGGGGGAACCCGCCAGCGCTCCGGGCGGGCCCCCCCCGGTTGCCCGCCAAACCCGCGGGCCCCGTCTCTCGCTTGCCACACCCCGCGCCTTAGGCGCGCCCCCTGACTCAGGGGGCTTTCCTCCAGACACGACGCAGGTGCGGGGCGAGCCCCGCATCTACAGATGGGGAATCGCGGTCAGCGCGGTGGCGCCATCAGCTCGCGCGCGCTCAGGTAACCGTCGCCGTCGGCGTCCTGTTTGTGGAAGCGTTCGAGGATCACCTGCTTCTGCTGCTCGCGGGTGATCGGTCTGCCGCGGCCACCGGGTTGCTCTTCCGGCTCCAGCACGCCGTTGCCGTTGCGGTCCATGCGGTCGAAAGCGTAGAGCATCCACTGCAGGTATTCGTCCGGGCTTACCCGGCCATCGCCGTCCAGGTCCATGCGCCGCAGGTAGTCGGTGGTGTCCTGCACCTGCGCCGCCGGCGCCGCCCACGGCAGCGTCGCCGCCAGCAGGAACGACAGACGCCGCACGAGGCGGCGTCCATGGGCAGAACCGGAGGCGCGGTTGGTCATGCCGCGCTGAGCGAATAACCCTTCAGCCGCGCCGCGTAGGCCTGCAGGGCGGCCACGCCGCTGGCCTCGGCCTCGTGGCACCACTGCTGCAGGTGCCGGAGACGCTCGGCGGCGTCGTGGGTGCGCGCTTCCAGCAGCGCGGCCAGGCGCGCGCGGTGCTCGACCAGCACCTGGATGTTCGGGCGCTGGCTCACCCACTGATGCAGCTGTTCGCGACAGGCCGGCTTGAGCCAGCGGCCGTCGTTGACCAGGCCCTTGCGCATGCGCCGCGGCAGCAGCTTGCGCAGCTTGGCACCAGCGGCGGCCGCCTCTTCGCGCAGGGCCGGGGCGAACACGTTGCGCTGGTAGTCGGTCATCGCCTGGAAGCGGTGCGAGAGCAGCGCCTTGAGCGTGTCGGCGTCGGGCACGGCGATGTTGGGGCGGATGTCCATGGTCGGCGCCACGCGCAGCACCTTGGCCAGGCCCAGCGCCTGCAGCAGGCGGATCGCCTGCCAGCCGATGTCGAACTCCCAGCGGCGCATAGAGAAGCGCGCCGAGCTGGGGAAGGCATGGTGGTTGTTGTGCAGTTCCTCGCCGCCGATCCAGAACGCCCACGGCGTCAGGTTGGTCGAGGTATCGGCCGATTCGAAGTTGCGGTAGCCCCACCAGTGGCCCAGGCCGTTGACCACGCCGGCAGCCCAGAACGGGATCCACGCCATCTGGATCGCCCACAGGGCGATGCCCGGCAGGCCGAACAGCGCGAAGTTCAGCGCGAACAGGAACACCGGGCCGAGGTTGGCGTGCGGGGTGTAGAGGTGGCGCTCGATCCAGTCTTCCGGCGCGCCGCGGCCGTACTGCTCGATGTCCGCGCGCATCGTGCGCGCCTCGCGGTACAGCTCCACGCCGCGCCAGAACACGCGGCCGATGCCCTTGGTCACCGGGCTGTGCGGGTCCTCGTCGGTCTCGACCTTGGCGTGGTGCTTGCGGTGGATGGCGACCCACTCGCGGGTGATCATCGAGGTGGTCAGCCAGGTCCAGAAGCGGAAGATATGCGAGACCAGCGGGTGGAAGTCCACGCCGCGATGGGCCTGGCTGCGGTGCAGGTACAGGGTCACCGCGAAGATGGTGAGCTGGGTGAACACCAGCAGCACCGCCAGCATGCCCCACCAGCCCAGGCCGGCGATGCCGCCGGTGAGGAAGTCGAGGAGGGTGTCGGACATCGCGGAACTCCAGAGCTGTTTCGGTGACGGATGAAACCGTGGATACACATGATGGGGCCTGCCGCGGCAAACTTCATCACCCCGAGCGTCAACTTTGGTCCAATCCTTCAGCTGCCCCGCCACCGCCCGACCTTGCCTGAATGATGCCCACCGCACCCGCCGCCGTCGCGGCCCCCCTGATCGAGCTGGACCATGCCTGCGTCATCCGCGGCCAGGTCCGGGTCCTGCACGAACTCGACCTGCGCATCGAACAGGGCCAGCACACCGCCATCCTCGGCCCCAACGGCTGCGGCAAGTCCTCCTTCATCAAGCTGATCACGCGCGAGCTGTACCCGCTGGCGCGCGCCGACGGGCACGTGCCGGTCAAGGTGCTGGGCCAGACCCGCTGGCAGGTGGACCGGCTGCGTTCGCAGCTGGGCATCGTCACCGGCGACCTGTCCAGCAACCTGTCCGACATGCCCGGGCTGGGGGTGGAGGACGCGGTGATCTCCGGCTTCTTCGCCAGCTACGTGGTGCCGGCGCACCGCGACGTCACCGACGCCATGCGCGACCGCGCGCGCCACGCGCTGGAACTGGCCCGCGCCTCGTCGCTGCTGGGCCGCAGCTACGCCGAGCTGTCCGCCGGCGAGACCCGACGCGTGCTGATCGCCCGCGCGCTGGTGAACCAGCCGCGCGCGCTGCTGCTGGACGAGCCCTCCACCGGGCTGGACCTGGTCTCGCGCCAGCACCTGGTCGACACCATGCGCCACCTCGCCGGGCAGGGCATCACCCTGGTGCTGGTCACCCACCACATCGAGGAAGTGATTCCGGAAATCCAGCGGGTGGTGCTGATGAAGGGCGGGCGCATCTTCGCCGACGGCCTGCGCGGCGAACTGCTGCGCGCCGGCCCGTTGTCGGAGGTGTTCGGCGGCCCGATCGACGTGCAGGAAGAAGACGGCCGGCTGACCGCCTGGGCCCGCGCCGTATAGGTGAGCGGCGGCATCGGTGCGATGATGCCGGCCCGTTCCACCGATCCATGCCGCCGCGATGTCCCGTTCCCCGTTTCCGCTGCGCCTGGGCGCGGCCTTCGTCCTGGCCGCCGCGCTCGGCGCCTGCGCCGGCACGCCCGCCACCGTTTCCACCGGCCATGGCCAGGCCACCGCACCGGCGCCGACCGGCTACCTGCAGGGGGCCGCGATCCCCGACAGCCTGGCGCTGAGCCCGCCACCACCGGCGCCGGGTTCGGCCTGGGCCGCGCTGGACGACGCCGTCGCCCGCCAGGCCCTCGCGCTGCGCGACAGCGCGCGCTTCCACCAGGCCCACACCGATGCCGACCTGCGCTTCCCCACCGGCGCCGGGCAGTTCAGCTGCGCGCTCGGGGTTCCTGTCGATGCCGCACGCACGCCGGCCCTGTACCGCCTGCTGCAGCGCAGCCTGATCGACGCCAGCGCGGCGACCCGCGCGGCCAAGAACCACTACAAGCGACCGCGCCCGTTCATGGTCAATGGCGAGCCGACCTGCACGCCCGACGACGAGCCGCACCTGCGCGGCAGCGGTTCCTATCCGTCCGGCCACACCGCGATCGGCTGGGCCTGGGCGCTGATCCTGTCGGAAATCGCCCCGGAGCGCGCCACCGCCCTGCTCGAGCGCGGCCGCAACTACGGCCACAGCCGGCTGGTGTGCAACGTGCACTGGTACAGCGACGTGCAGCAGGGCCAGGCTATGGGCGCGGCCGTTGTCGCGCGACTGCACGACAACGCCGAGTTCCGCGCCGACCTCGCCGCGGCGCGGCGCGAGATCGCCGCCACGCCCGCGCAGGCGTTGCCGATGCCGCGCGACTGCGCCGCCGAAGACGCGGTGCTGGCAACCGATCTGCCAGAAGCGCGTTGAGCCGCTTTTCGCAGGAGCGGCTTCCGTCGCTCCTGCGGGTCCGGTGGCCAGCGGTTTCAGGCGTTACCTCGCAGGGTGGCTCCCTTCATTGCGGCTAGAGTGGGGCGTTCGTCCACGCCAGGGCCTCCCATGTCCACACCCCACCGCCGCCTGCGCGTCCTGCTGGCGGCCGCGCTGCTCGCATTCGCCGCCGCCACGCAGGCGCAGTCCTTCCGCCTGATCGGCTACGTGACCGACGGCCCGGCGCCCCTGCGCCTGCCAGCCGCGCAGCTGGACGTGGTCAATTTCGCCTTCGCCTGGGTCGCGCCGGACGGCAGCGTGTACCTGCCCGACACGGTCGATCCGGCGCAGGTGCATGCGCTCGTCGCCCACCGTACCGACAGCCCCGCGCTGAAGATCGTGCTGTCCATCGGCGGCTGGGGCGCCGGCAACTTTTCCGAGGCGGCCGCCACCGCGGCGGCGCGCGCGCGTTTCATCGACAGCGGCGTCGCCCTGCTGCACCGCTTCGACCTCGACGGCCTGGACATCGACTGGGAATACCCGACCCTGGGCGATGCCGACATCAGCCACAGCCCGGACGACCGGCGCAATTTCACCCTGCTGCTGGAAGCGCTGCGCGCGCGCCTGGACCGCGAAGGCGGCAAGCGCCATTACCTGCTGACCATCGCCGCGGCCGAAGGCCGGTTTGCCGAAGGCCTGGAACTGCCGCGCATCGCCCGGTCGCTGGACTGGATCAACCTGATGACCTACGACTTCCATGGCAGCCTGACCCCGACCACCGGCCACCACAGCGGGCTGGCGCGGTCGGCGCTGGCCCCGGCGGACGGACGCACCACCGAAGGCGCGGTGCGCTACTTCCTCGATGCCGGCGTGCCGGCGGACAAGATCAATGTCGGCGTGCCCTTCTATGGCCGCAGCTTCGGCGACGTTGAAGCCACCGACCACGGCCTTTACCGGAAGTTCGCCAGCGATGGCGGCTTCATCACCTGGAGCGAGATCGTGCATACCCGCCTCGGCGCGCCGGGCTGGGAACGCCACTGGGACGCGCAGGCGCAGGTACCCTGGCTGTGGAATCCCGCCACCCGCCAGCTGATCACCTACGACGACCCGCAGTCGCTGGCGATCAAGGCCGCATACGTCAGGCGCAACAAACTCGGCGGCATCATGTACTGGGAACACCGGCTGGACGATGGCCAGCTGCTGGACACGCTGCACAAGGCACTGCACGAAGCCCGCTGACCCGCGCGGCGCGGCAACCGCCGCGGCATAGACTGGGCGACCGCCATTACCCTCCAGGTCCGCCCATGAGCCAGTGGTATTTCCACACCCCCGGACAGCCCGACCGCACCGGTCCGCTCGACCACGAGACCGCCCGCCGCCACGTGCAGTTGCACCGCGATGCCCTGGCCTGGCGCGAGGGCATGCAGGGCTGGCAACCGGCCGCGGCGCTGCCCGAGTTCGGTGGCCAGGCAGCGCCGCCACCGATGCCGCCACCGGTGGGCGGGCGCCGCAACCGCGCCGACGACATCGACTTCCGCATCGTCGGCCATGAGATGCAGTTCGTGGAGATCGAGCTGGACCCGGGCGAGAGCGCCATCGCCGAGGCCGGCGCGCTCATGTTCAAGGACGCCGCGGTACGGATGGAGACCGTGTTCGGCGACGGCCGCCACGAAGGACAGGGCGCCGGGCTCATGGACAAGCTGCTGGCGGCCGGCAAGCGCGTGATCACCGGCGAGAGCCTGTTCGCCACACTCTACACGCATACCGGCCAGGGCAAGGCCAGGGTCGCCTTTGCCGCGCCCTACCCCGGCACCGTGCTGCCGATGAAGCTCGACGAGCACGGCGGCAAGCTGATCTGCCAGAAAGACAGCTTCCTGGCCGGCGCGCGCGGCGTGCAGATCGGCGTGCACTTCCAGCGCAAGGTGATGACCGGCCTGTTCGGCGGCGAGGGTTTCATCATGCAGAAGCTCGAGGGCGACGGCTGGGTGTTCGTGCATGCCGGCGGCTGCGTGGTCGAACGCGAGCTGGCTGCCGGCGAACGCATCGACGTGGACACCGGCTGCGTGGTCGCCTACCACGCCGGCGTGGACATGGACGTGCGCCGCGTGGCTGGGCTCAAGAGCATGTTCTTCGGCGGCGAGGGCGTGTTCCTGGCCACCCTCACCGGGCCCGGCAAGGTGTGGCTGCAGTCCTTGCCGTTCTCGCGCCTGGCCGGGCGCATGTACGCGGCCGCGCCGCAGGGCGGCGGCCAGAGCCGCGGCGAAGGCTCGGTGCTGGGCGGGCTGGGGCGCATCCTGGACGGGGACAACCGGTTCTGACCCGTGCCTGACCGTTGGCCCGCGGTTTGGCCGGTTGCCGCTATGCTTGCGCCCTTTCCCGCATACCCATTCATCATGAAGCCGCGCAACGCCCGCCTGCTGCTGTCCCTTTCGCTGTTTGGCCTGCTGGCTGCCTGCGGCGGCGAGAACACGCGGCCGTCCGCGCCGGCGCAGGCGGTGGTGCCCGGCACGCCGGCCAAGCCGGTGAAGATCGGCGTCGCCCTGGGCGGCGGCGCGGCCAAGGGCTTCGCCCATATCGGCGTGATCAAGATGCTGGAGGCCAACGGCTTCGAGCCGGTGGTGGTGTCCGGCACCAGTGCCGGCAGCGTGGTCGGCGCGCTGTACGCCAGCGGCATGAATGCCTTCGACATGCAGCAGAAGGCGGTGTCGCTGGACCAGGCCAGCATCCGCGACGTGCGCCTGTTCTCCGGTGGCCTCATCCAGGGCCAGAAGCTGCAGGACTACGTCAACGCGCAGGTCGGCAACAAGCCGGCCGAGCAGCTGAAGAAGCCGTTCGCGGCGGTGGCCACCCAGCTGGAGACCGGCGAGCGCGCGGTGTTCGTGCGCGGCAATGTCGGCCAGGCGGTGCGCGCATCCAGCTCGGTGCCGGGCGTGTTCGAACCGGTCGCCATCGGCGGCAAGACCTTCGTCGACGGCGGCGTGGTCAGCCCGGTGCCGGTGGACGCCGCGCGCCAGCTCGGCGCCGAGTTCGTCATCGCCGTGGACATTTCCAGCAAGGCCAGCGGGCAGCGCCCGGGCAGCCTGCTGGGTACGGTGAACCAGTCCATCGCGATCATGGGCCAGCGCCTGGGCGAGCAGGAGCTGGCGCGCGCCGACGTGGTGATCCGCCCGCAGGTGCTGGACATCGGCGCGGCCGACTTCGAGCAGCGCGGCCGCGCCATCCTCGAAGGCGAGAAGGCGGCGATGGCGGCCATGCCGCAGATCCGCGCCGGCATCGCCCGCCTGCAGCAGGCGCATACAACCAGCGCGCGCAACGCCGACGCGCGCGCCAGTGCGGCGGCGGCCGAGGCCTACCAGCGCTGCCTGGATGGCCGCTCGCGGCTGGACAAGCTGCGCGGCAAGAACGGGGACTGCGTCGCGCCGGCGCACTGAGGCGGCGGCCGGCGTTCCATTCGACCGGGGTGTTGCGTCCCTGCAGGGCACCAAGGAAAACACAGCGCTTTGTAGCGCCGGGCAAGGCCCGGCGGGGCTTGCTTGGGAATGCCCCAGCGGGGCGTTGCCCCGCTCTACAAAACGCGGAGCGCGGTGGCTTTGTAGCGCCGGGCGATGCCCGGCGGGGCTTGCTCGGAAATGCCCCCAGCGGGGCGTTGCCCCGCTCTACAGAGCCTTTGCGGTATTTGCGGGTCGTGCGGGCTACGACCGTGTGTACTGCACCTGCACCCAGAATTTGTCGGCGTCGCGCGTGCGCAGCGCGTCGCTGCTGCGGTAGCGCGCGGTCTTGAGCAGCACGCTCAGGCCTTTGAGCTGCGGAATGGCGCGCTCCCACGACAGGTCGAACTCGCGGCCATAGCGATAGCCGCCACGGTCGCTGCGGAAATCGTGGTACCAGGCCTGCGCCTTGCCTCCGGCCAGTGGCAGCGCCACGCCGGCATAGGCGTCGCGCAGGCCGTCGGCCGGCGTCGTCAGGAACTGGTCGGCCCAGCCCTGGAACGCATGCTTGGTCGCCAGCGGCGTCTGGAAGGCGCGGTTGCCGGGGCCGCCATGGCCGGCGCCGAGCACTTCATAGCCGAGCGTGCTCTTCACGTTCCCGGCGGCATGGCTGGCTTCGCCCAGCCAGTAGCGGCTGTCCAGCGACCAGGGATTGTCCCGGCCATCGACCTGCCGCGCATGTTCCAGCACGTAGCCGAAGGCGCCATGGCTGCCCTGCAGGCGCAGGCCGGTGGTGTCGCTCGACAGCGTGCCGCGCGGCGCGCCCGCCGCCACCGCCACGTTCTCCAGGTCCAACCGGTAGTGATAGCCGGTGAGCGCCAGCGCCGCACTCGGCGCGAACCGCGCCTGCAGCAGGTGGCTGTCGCCGTGGATGTTGGCCGGCGCGGTGAGGCTGGGTGCAGCCGGTTCGTCCGGACCGAACACGGTGTTGATGTTGCCCACGTAGGCGTAGGTCAGTTTCCAGCGCGCATCCGGCGCCCATTCGGCCATCGCGCCGTCGTAGGTCTGCTCGTTCTGGCGCCAGCCCACGCCGCCGACGAAGCGCTGGTTGCCCAGGTTGATGCGCTGCCGGCCGAACTGCACATTGCCGCGCGCGCCGTCGTAACGCAGCAGCGCCTGGTTGAGTTCGGCGTAATCCGGGTCGGCCACCGTCGGGTACTGGGTGCGGCCGTTGCGGGTGTCGTTGAAGCGCTCGCCGCCCAGGTGCGCCACGCCGTCGACTTCGCCCAATGCCGACCAGCCGTGCCAGCGCGCGGTGCGGTAGCCCAGCCGCAGGCGTGCGGTGTGGGCATCGGCGTCGCGGGCGAAACCGTCCTGCGCGACATGCTCGTAGCGGTAGCGCAGGTCCAGCAGCGGTGCGCCGCCGGCATCGGCCGCCAGCGCAGGCGCGGCGGCCAGCAGCAGGGGTAAGGCGTGGAGGAGGCGGATCGACATGGCGGGCTCTCGTGTGGGGTGGCGCCATCCTCCGCGCCCGCTCCCACGGCCACCATGACGCGGATCAAGCCGGCGTCGATCGCATCCTGATCCAATGTGCGGCTGCCCCGCGCGCTTCCGCGCCGGCCTGCATCAGCCGCGGCCAAGCTGCGACAGCGGCAGCGCGCGGAACTCCTTGACCGTGCGCAGCACGAAGCTGGAATTGACGTCGGCCACGCCGGTGGCATCGAGCAGCTTGTCGAGCAGGAACGCGGAGAAGTGGTCCAGGTCGCGCACGTAGATGTGCAGCAGGTAGTCCATGTCGCCGGTGAGCGCGTGGCAGGCCACCACCTCGTCCCACAGCTGCACCGCCTCGACGAAGTGGCCGATCGCCGCCTGCCCGTGCTTGGACAGCTGCACGCGCACGAAGGCCTGCAGGCCCAGGCCGATGGCGCGCGGTTCCAGGCGCGCGCCGTAGCCGGCGATCACGCCTTCGGCTTCCAGCCGCTGCACGCGGCGCAGGCAGGCCGAAGGCGACAGGTTCACCCGCGTGGCCAGTTCGGCGTTGGTGGCGCGGCCATGCTGCTGGATTTCCGCCAGCAGGCGCAGATCGGTGCGATCAAGGGAGACGGCATTCATTTGTTGCTCCGCAACATAGAATCGACGCAACAATGTTGCGCCATGTCATGCATTCCGCGCAATTTCGCACACCTGTTGCGCGGCCGGCTTTCTACCATTCCGGTGATCGACTTTCCCGGAATACCGCCATGGACACTTCCCCGCGCCGCGTAGAGCACCAACAGACCGACAAGGGATACGTGCCGGTCTATACCACCGCCGTGGTGGAGCAGCCGTGGGACGGCTACAGCGCCGACGACCATGCCACCTGGAGCACGCTGTACCGGCGCCAGCGCGAGCTGCTGGTCGGCCGTGCCTGCCAGGAATTCCTCGATGCCCAGGACGAGATGGGCATGAGCGAGCACATGATCCCGCGCTTCGACCAGCTCAACGAAGTGCTGGGCGCGGCCACCGGCTGGACCCTGGTCGGCGTGGAAGGCCTGCTGCCGGAACTGGACTTCTTCGAGCACCTGGCCAACCGCCGCTTCCCGGTGACCTGGTGGATCCGCCGCCCCGACCAGATCGACTACATCGCAGAACCCGATCTGTTCCATGACCTCTTCGGCCATGTCCCGCTGCTTATGAACCCGGTGTTCGCCGACTACATGGCCGCCTATGGCCGCGGCGGGGTCAAGGCGCACGCGATCGGCCCGGAGGCGCTGCAGAACCTGACCCGCCTGTACTGGTACACGGTGGAATTCGGTCTGATCGACACCGCCGATGGCCTGCGCATCTACGGCGCCGGCATCGTCTCGTCCAAGGGCGAATCGCTGTACTCGCTGGAATCGGGGGCACCGAACCGTATCGGCTTCGACCTGGAGCGGATCATGCGCACCCGCTACCGCATCGACACCTTCCAGAAGACCTATTTCGTCATCGACAGCTTCGAGCAGCTGATGGCGGCGACCGAGCCGGACTTCACCCCGCTCTACGCGCGGCTGGCCGAGCAGGCGCATTTCCCGGCCGGCGACGTGCAGGACGGCGACCGGGTGTTCCAGCGCGGCAGCGGCGAAGGCTGGGCCGACGGCGGCGACGTCTGAGCCCACGCCCGTAGGAGCGGCTTCAGCCGCGAGGGGGCTTTTGTCGGTAAAGCCCTTTCG